>NZ_JBTEYL010000009.1:0-201560 GCF_054330215.1 Pseudomonas sp. Ma2-10
GATGGTAGTGTGGGGTTTCCCCATGTGAGAGTAGGTCATCGTCAAGATTAAATTCCGAAACCCCTATCTGCGTATGCAGGTAGGGGTTTTGTTTGGCCCGAAGGAAAGTTCGCACAGCATTAGCGGACGGCTCCCAGCCTACGGATCGGGCTCCTTTTAAAGTCCAAGAGCTGCTGCCGAAATGCCCCAACCGATACTTATGGCTTCCTGCGCCTAGGTATCGATCCACGGTCACGGGGATATCGTCCTGGGGTTTCAAGCTACGGCGCGTGGAACCGAGGGGTGCAGCAAACGCTCGATGGCACCGCTGACCAGGTTTTCCAGCAGCTTATCTCGCTCCGCTTCACTCAGCGTGTGCTGGGCCAACCAACTGGGCGCGCTGTTCAGCAAATTGGCGATGGCGTGCCCGGTGGCAAGTTGCGCCTGCTCGCTGAGGCGAGGCCTTGTGCCGAGCATCAGCAGCAGTCGACGCTCGTATTGTTCGCGCAGTTGCCGAACCCGGTCCTGTTGCTCCTCATTCAGGCAGCCGCTGTCACGCTCTGCCAGACGAAAATGCCAGGGCATCTCCTGATGCAGGTTCAAATGCGCTCGGATAAGGGCATGGAGTTTGTCACGTTTTGCCGGTGCCTTTTGCTCGATCCGCCCCAAGGTTGCCAACAGCTCTTCGTAGAACTCCTCGATCAGGTCGAGCAGCAAGTGCTGTTTGCTGGGGTAATGGTGATACAACGAGCCGGTAGCGAGCCCCAGGCAGGTCGCGAGCTCACGCATGCCGACCTGTCCGAAACCTTTGCAGGCGAACAGCTCCAGCACCTTGTCCCGGTACTCGGCAAAGCGCGAGCAACGCTCAGGCATAGGCATGGAAGCCACGCCCCGTTTTACGCCCCAGGTAACCGGCGGCGACCATTTCCTTGAGCAGTGGAGCAGGGCGGTACTTGCTGTCGTTGAAGCCTTCGTAGAAGGCTTCGAGGATCGCCAGCACGGTATCCAGACCGATCAGGTCCGCCAACGCCAAGGGCCCGATCGGCTGATTGCAGCCCAGGCGCATGCCGGCGTCGATATCTTCGGCGCTGGCCAGGCCTTCCTGAAACACCAGAATCGCTTCGTTGATCATCGGCACCAGAATCCGGTTGACCACGAAACCCGGGCGGTTGCCGGCGGTAATCGCGGTTTTGCCAAGCGTGGTCGCCATGTCCAGTGCCAGGGCGTGGGTGGCGTCGCTGGTTTGCAAACCGCGAATTACCTCGATCAGGCCCATCACCGGTACCGGATTGAAGAAGTGCAGGCCGATGAAGCGCTCAGGCTGGCTGACGCTGGCAGCGAGCTGGGTAATGGACAGCGACGAAGTGTTGGAAGCGATCACACACTCGGCACTGACCTGCGCGGCGATCTGTTGCAGCACACGCAGTTTCAGCTCGAGGTTTTCGGTCGCGGCTTCGATCACCAGTTGCACGTTTTGCAGGTTGCTGTAGTCGGTGCTGGTGCGGATTTTGTCGAGGGCGGCGAGCTTTTGCTCTTGCGTCAGCGTTTCCTTGGCGATCTGTCGATCGAGGTTTTTACTGACGGTTGCGACGGCCTTTTGCAAGGCGCTCTCGGAGATGTCGAGCAAGGTCACGTTAAATCCGGCCAAGGCGCAGACTTGCGCAATGCCATTGCCCATGGTGCCTGCGCCGATCACGCCAATGTTTTGCAGATTCATGTTCTGTCCTTCCGATCAAATCCCGCGATACCTTGGCCGCCGTAGTGGCCGAAGGCGTACTATTGGCCGCGAGTCTAGAGCCGGCAGGGCGGTTGTCCTATGCCGAAACTGTTCAACGGCACTGGTGTTTTTTGCCATTCGGATGATGGGGAGAGAAGCGTTCACATGCGGGAAAAGGACTCGGTTTGCGCCTACTTCGTGCAGGCAATGATCCATGGGCTGGGAAACAATCCGCAACGGCAGAGGGCTGCGCTTGAACAGGCCGGCATCGATCCGGCGTTGATGGAGCAGCCCACCGCGCGCGTACCGGCCAGTGCGTTTGCCGCGTTGTGGCTGATCCAGATCCGTGAGCTCAACGATGAGTTCTTCGGGCTCGACTCCCATGGCATGCCGCCGGGCGGTTTCGCCTTGATCTGCCGGGCATTGATTCAGGAACCTGACCTGCACAAAGCCATGCGCCAGTGCCTGGCCAATTTCGCGCTGTTCCTCCACGACTTTCGCGGCACGCTGACGGTGCGCGGCAAACGTGCGGTGATCAGCTTGCAAAACCACTCGCCAAACAGCGACGTCAGTCGTTTGGGCGAGGAGACGTTTCTGGTGTTGATGATCAGTCTGCTCTGCTGGTTGGGTGGGCGGCGCATCCCCATCGATCGCGCAGATTTTCGCCATCAGCGTGTGTCGCTCAGCGATGACCGTTTGCTCTGGGGACCGAACCTGACCTTTGGCGCCGAGCGTACCGAAATTGAATTCGCCAGCCACTATCTGCGTTTGCCGGTGGTTCAGGATCTGGCATCCCTGAAAGTGTTTTTGCGCACTGCACCGCAATGGCTCGTGATCCGTTTTCGCAATCAGCACGGCCTGGCATCGCAGGTCCACCAGCGCCTGCGTAACAGCCATTACAGCCAATGGCCGACCTTGCAGGCCTTCGCCCTGGAACAGCACCTGAGCCCCAGCACCTTTCGCCGTAAACTCGAACGGGAAGGGTGTTCGTATCAGGAGGTCAAGGACGAGGTGCGGCGTGGTGTTGCCTTTGAGCAGCTGCGCCAGAGCCGAGCGAGCATCAGCGATATCGCCGAGCAGCTTGGCTTTCAGGAGCCGAGTGCGTTCCATCGGGCGTTCAAGAAGTGGACAGGGGAAAGTCCGGGACGGTATCGGGCGAGGTATCAGGGGGAGCTCACGGAGTGAACCCTGTTCTTGATCGTGTCACCTCATTACTCGACCAGGCGAGACGCGCCTTGTTGCTGGTATGGGCAACGTCTCGCGGACTGTTTCTGGGATTGGTGCTGGCAACGCTGATCGCCGGTGTACTCCCGGCACTGGCCGCGTGGTTGGGCCAACGCATTGTTGATGCAGTCGTCTCCGCCATGCAGTTGCACGCACAACAGGGCAGTGCGCCGTTGTGGCCGGTGGTGCGTTATGTGCTGTTTGAAGCAGGCGTGCTCGCATTGCTGTCCGGGACTCAGCGGGCGCTGTCGGTCCAGCAATCGCTGTTGCGGGTGCAGTTAGGGCAGAAGGTCAACACGATGATTCTGGAGAAGGCCCAGACGTTATCGCTGGTGCAGTTCGAGAATTCCGAGTTCTACGACAAACTGGTTCGAGTGCGCCGCGAGGCTTCGACCCGGCCGTTGGCGCTGGTGATGAAGTCGTTGGGGCTGATTCAGAATCTGATCGTGTTGATCAGCTTCGGTGTGTTGCTGGTGCATTTTTCGCCCTGGGCGCTGGCACTGCTGGTGGTCGGTGCACTACCTGTATTCTTCGCCGAAGCACATTTTTCCGGCGATGCTTTCAGACTGTTCACTCGCCGTGCGCCGGAGAGTCGGCAACAGAGTTACATCGAGACGCTGCTCTCTCACGAGGGCTACATCAAAGAGGTCAAACTGTTCGGCTTCGCGCCGTTGCTATTGAAGCGTTATCGCGAGACGTTCACGCGTCTCTATGCCGAAGACCGGCGCCTGACACTACGTCGAGATGGCTGGGGATTTGTCCTCGGCCTACTGGGCACCGGCGCGTTTTATCTGGCGTATGCCTGGGTGGTGGTCGATACCGTCCATGGCCACATCAGCCTCGGCCAGATGACCATGTACCTGGTGTTGTTCAAACAAGGGCAGACGGCAGTGAGCAGCAGCCTGAGTGCCATCAGCGGTCTCTACGAAGATGGCCTTTACCTCTCCAGCCTCTATGAATACCTGGCCGAGCCCGTTGTGGCGGATACCGGCAATCTCACCATGGGCGCTGTCCCCGGCGATGGGCTGCGTTTCGAGAACGTCGGTTTCCGTTATCCGGGAGCCAGTCGCGCCGCGCTGGAAGGCATCGATTTTCACCTTGTGCCCGGCCACAGTGTGGCGCTGGTGGGGGAGAACGGCTCGGGCAAAACCACGCTGATCAAATTACTGACACGGCTGTACCGTCCTGACCAGGGCCGCATCCTCCTGGACGGCAGCGATCTGCAAGCATGGGAAGAAGACACGCTGCGGCGACGCATTGGCGTGATTTTTCAGGACTACATCCGCTACCAATTCTCTGTCGGCGAGAACATTGGCGTCGGTGACACTCTGGCGTTCAACGATGAACAGCGCTGGCAGGAGGCCGCTGTCGAGGGCATGGCCGCACCCTTTATCGAAGGGTTGGATCGAGGGTATGCCACGCAATTGGGGCGGTGGTTTGCCGGCGGCCAGGAGCTATCCGGCGGGCAATGGCAGAAGATCGCATTGTCGCGCGCCTACATGCGGCGCAACGCCGATATCCTGATTCTGGATGAGCCGACCTCAGCACTCGACCCGGCAGCCGAAGCAGCGGTATTCGAGCACTTCAGTGAGCACACCAAAGGCCGGATGACGTTGCTGATCTCCCACCGGTTTTCCAGCGTGCGCAATGCGGACCACATCATCGTGCTGGACCAGGGAGCGATCCTTGAGCGGGGCGATCACGACAGTCTGGTGGCAGCGGGCGGGCGCTATGCACAGTTGTTTGATTTGCAGGCCCGCGGTTACCGATAGCGCTCAAGACTTGCGAGAAACCTGCGTCACTGGCAGGTTACTGTCGGCCACTTGCGCCACGGCATCGCCCAGCGAGGTGAAAGTGAATTCGATCACCAGACCGCGCACCAGCACCACGCCATGGTCCTTTTTCGCCTGTGCGGCCAGGTCTGCCGCCAGGTCGATGGCCAGCACCGAATTGCCCATGGCGCGCAATTGCTCGATGCGGAACGCCGGCTTGTCAGGTTCCAGCGCACGCCATGCAGGTGGAGGATCGACGGCGCATCGCGACGCGCGGTCGGCCACCATCAGGGCTCATCAAATTCGACAGTCGTATGAATGGCCGACGGGCTGTCCCACTCTGTTGCGAGTCGCTGACGTTATCGTCGGTTAACACGATCCACTGTAGGCGCCGGAGCAAGCTTGGCTCCTACAGGGGTTTGTGTTGTTTGGGCATCAGCGGTTGTCAGGACCTTTTGTCATCGCCTGGCTCGCCACCCACATGCACACCATGGTCATCACCCGGTTCACCGCCGACATGTACGCCGTGGTCATCGCCGACTTCACCCGCGCGATGCACGCCGTGATCATCTCCCGGTTCGGCATGAGTGCCGCTACGCCCGGAAGAGGATGAGGCTGAGTTGCCGGAATGCCCCGAGCCATGGTCGCTACCACTGTGGCCGCTGCCGCTATTGCCGCCACTGCCACTGCCACCGTGACCGCCACCGCTATTGCCACCACTGCCGCTGCCACCGTGACCGCCGCCGCCGTTGCCGCCACTGCCACTGCCACCATGACCGCCACCGCCACCGCCGCTTCCACCACCGCCGCCATTGCCGCCACCCCCACCGCCAGAGCCGCCACCCCCACCGCCACCAGAACCGCCCCCGCCGCCGCCACTCCCGCCTTCCTTGGCTTGTGCGCTCGATACACCGGACAGGTTGTCCGGAATCAATACGGTAGTCGCCGACAGAACTGCGCCAATGGCTACTGCAAGTAGAAGCTTGTTGATGTGCATGTCGTTCTCCGTCTTCTTATTCGGGTTGAAACGTTGATGAACAATGCGACGTGTTGCTTGATTCAATTGATAAACACTTCAATGCACTGATTTATTCATTTGTAAGTCGATGAAAAATGCAACGTTCCGCTCGACCCTGTTCCAGAGGTCAGTGAATACTCGAGGCCAGTTCGAAAATGGGGATGTACATCAGGATTACGATGACCCCGATCAGCAGGCCGATGAAGGTCATGAGCAAGGGCTCGAACAGTCGTACGAACCATTCGATCCAGCGGCTGATTTCTTCGTCGTAGAAGTCGGCGCTGCGCTCCATCATTTGCCCCAGGTTGCCGGACTGCTCACCGGCACGCAGCAAGCGCAAGGACACTGGTGTCACCAGATGATTGAGTTCCAGCGCGGTCGACAGCGACTGGCCCTCGCGCACTCGTTCGCAGGCCTGGTCCAGGCGCACGCGGGAGGCGACGGTGAGCAGGCCGCGAACCATGCCCATGGCGGTGACGAGGGGAATGCCGCCTTGCAGCAGAATCCCCAGCGAGCGGTAGAAGCGTGCCAGTTCGTACATGAAGATGCGTTGATGGACTGCCGGGAGTTTTTCGATCACGCGGTCCACGCCCCGGCGAAAGGCCGGTTGGCGCTGGAGGAAGGTGAGGGCGACGATACTTGCCGCCAGTGTGCCGAAAAATTCACCCTGATGGGCGTGCAGGAACATCCCGCTGCTCATCAGGATCTGCGACAGCCACGGCAGGTTCGAGCCCAGTCCTTCGAACACAAGGCTGAAGCGCGGCACCACATAGCCCATCAAAAACAACACCACGCCACCGCCCACCACCAGCAACAGCAGGGGGTAGATCGAAGCGCTGACGATTTTTTGTCGAACCTCGTCCATGCGCTGGCGATAGCTGACATAGCGGCCCAGTGCGTCGCCCACGGCGCCGGTCTTCTCGCTGGACTGCACCAGCGCAACGTAGAGCGGAGGGAAAACCGCTGACAACTGGCCCAGCGCCTGGGAGAACGACTTGCCTTCATAAAGCAGGCGTACCAGTTCGCTCAACGTCTTGCGGGCCTGGGGCGCGTTCTCTTTTTCCGCCAGGCTTTCCAGCGCATCGATCAACGGCAGGCCCGCGTTGAGCAGCGTCGTCAGTTCCTGGCTGAACAGCACCAGGTTGAAGGTCTCGCGCTGTCGAAGGCGCAGCGCACGCCAGTGACGCTCGGCGTTCAGGCTGATCACCCGATAACCCTGGTCTTCGACGATGCTCCGGGCTTCGCTGTGGCCGAGCGCTTCGACGGTCATCGAGACGACGCCGGCCTTGCCAACGGCTTTGAGATGAAAACGCATGATTGCCTCCCGTCATTGCCAGCTGGTGACTTCAGCGTTTTCGCCTTCGCCGCCGGGTTGTCCGTCCTTGCCCATGGACAACAAGTCGTATTCGCCGTTTTCGCCGGGGTAGCGATAGGTGTAGTTACGGCCCCACGGATCCTGCGGGAGTTTTTTCTGCAAGTACGGGCCGGTCCAGCGGGTTTCATCGCTGGGCGCGGCGACCAGCGCCTGCAAACCCTGTTCGGTCGACGGGTAATGACCGACCTCCAGACGGTACAGATCCAATGCTTTGCCCAGGCCTTCTATTTGCGCCTTGGCCACCTTCACTTCGGAGCGGCCCAGTTGGGCGAAATACTTCGGCGCGACGATGCCAGCCAACAACCCCAGCACCACCAACACCACCAACAGTTCGAGCAGGGTGAACCCGCTTTGAGCACGCGGGGTGGAACGCAAACGCTGATTCATGATGACCTCACACAGTCGGCGGAAGGGTCGCCATGAAGGCTCATGCAATTGCCATGCACATGCCCGGACATTCTTCTGCAACCCCTGAATTACGGGCCTGCGCGCATCCGGCACAGTGCTTGCGTATGGCTGGTTTACTACCGGCCATTGGGGCATTAGCCCCGTTTTTCGGGGCCGGGCAGGGGAGGTAAAAAAATGAAAACACTCACCACAGGACTACTCGGTCTGCTCGTGTTGACCGGCGTTGTACAGGCCGATGTGTTCGTTTCCGTGGACTCCAAGGGCGGCTACGTTCTGTCCAATGTCCACCGTCCCGGCCGCATCTATGAACGGGTGGTTCACGAGCCCGAATCCGCCCGGGTCAGCATGGATCAACAACCCCAGATGATTGCCCGGCAGCCCTATGCCGAACTGGTTTCGGCGGCTGCCACAGCCAATGAATTACCGGCGGCGCTGTTGCATGCGGTGATTCAGGCCGAGTCCGCCTACGACTCCGGTGCCCGGTCACCCAAGGGCGCGGGCGGGTTGATGCAATTGATGCCCGACACCGCCCGGGAGTTGGGGGTCAAAAATGTCTATGACCCGAAAGCCAACATTCAGGGTGGCGCCAAATACCTCAAACGCCTGATGACCCTGTTTGATAACGACATCAGCCTCGCCGTGGCGGCCTACAACGCCGGGCCGCAAGCGGTGCTCAGCCGTGGCAGGGTGATCCCGCCCTTTGCCGAAACCCAGCGTTACGTCCCCAGTGTCTTGCGCCAATACCGACGCTTGCAGGGCCTGGCCGCGGATGCGCCGCTGTGATCGGCGACCGAGGGGCGCGTTCCCCAATAGTGGGGCATGGTGGCCCCGGCCGAAAAGTGGGGAATAAGTGGGGAATATCCCCCGAGAGATTAAGTCGCTGATTTAAGTGGTTGAAAAATAAATAAATTATTTATGGCATGCGGTTTGCTCAAGTGAATTAGTCGAGAAGCATTCCCTTTGAGCACCCACAGCGAGGCCCGTGATCATGAACGGCATACCCTACGCTCCGTCCTTGTTTAATCTGCTGCTGTTGGTGGCGTCGATGCTGAGTATCGAGCTGGCCGACGCGGCCGTGCGCTGCGAGCGCAATCTGGTGGCCAATGTTGTGGCCTTGGATCAGCCGCTGATGTTCAACCGTCTCGGCGCCCAGAACGTCAACGGCATGATGTTCGCCCTGCGCCGCGATGTGGTCGATGACCACGAGAGGTCCCTGGCCCAAGGCGGGGTGGCGGTGCCGGGAAAAGTCTCGCTGCGACCCGACAAGCGTCCGCGGCCACTGGTACTGCGCGTCGCTGCCGGTGATTGCCTGACCATCAACCTGCAGAACCTGCTCGCTTATCAGGCCAACCCTGGCAGTCACGAAAATGGGGGGGAGGGTGAGATTGAGGGCGAAGTCGCCATCGGCAACGTAGACCAATTCAAGGTCGATGAACAGGTCGCTGACCGCCACGTCGGCTTTCAGGTCAACGGCATGCAAGCGGTCAACAGCATCGACGACATTGCGTCTTATACCGGGCGCAACGCCAACTCCTTGATTGCCCCCGGCGGCGCCCGTTCCTACACCTTGTACGCCGAGCGCGAAGGGGCGTTTGCCGCCAGCAGCCGCGGCGCGACCTTCGGGGGGGAAGGGGATGCAGGCAACGTGGCCAACGGGCTATTCGGCCAAGTGGTGGTGGTGCCCAAGGGCGGCCGCACTTATCGCAACACCGTGACCGAAGAAGAAATGCGCCTGGCCAGTGTCGGCCGCACCCCGGCCGGTCAACCCATCGTTGATTACCAGGCGCGCTACCCGCAGCGCGAGCCGTGGATACGTGAAGGCAAGGCCGGCACGCCGATCATCAACATGGTCGACGGCAATGAAATTATTTCCAGCGAGAGCGACGCGATCGTGATGGGCGGCAACGCTGACGGCAGCTTCCCGCCGTCGACCTATCCGCTGGAAGCCATTGGCAAACGCAACCCGGCGATCCCGAATCGTCTGGAACCGTTCCGCGATTTCGCCTCGCAGTTCCAGGATGAAACCGCTGCGACCCAGGCATTCCCCGCGTTCTGGGCGGACCCGGTAATGGCCCACGTGCTGGAGCCGACCCGCGACTCGTTCATGATCAACTATGGCTCCGGCGGCATGGGCGCCGAAGTGGTTGCCAACCGGTTGGGTGTCGGGCCGATGCACGATTGCCTGTCCTGTGCCTATGAAGAATTTTTCCTCAGCGCGCACACCGTCGGCGATGTAGCGATGCTGGTGGACGTACCGGCCAACGTCGGGCTGGAAAATATTCGTCCCGGTGAAACACCGAGCGCCGATCAGATCGGGGTCAAGGCGACCACGGCGCTGTACCCATCCGAGCCGTCCAACGTCAACCACAGCTACATCGGCGACTTCATCAAGTTCCGCAATACTCACAACGGTCACGAGCAGCACATATTCCACCTGCACGGGCACCAGTGGTTGTTCAACCCCAACGACGACAACTCAGACTATATGGACGCCCAAGGCATCGGTCCGGGCGCCGGTTACACCTACGAAATCGCCAACGGTGGGTCGGGCAACCGCAACCGGGTGGCGGGCGACGCGATCTATCATTGCCACTTCTATCCGCACTTTGCCCAAGGCATGTGGAGCATGTGGCGGGTGCATGACGTGTTCGAAGAGGGCACTAAACTTGAGGTGTCCCAACAGGGGGCCGACGGTTATCACAGCGAACCTTATGCACTGCGCAGCGGTAAACCGGCGGCAGGCTCCCGGGCCTTGCCCGATGGCGAGATCGTCGCCGGTACGCCGATTCCAGCCGTCGTGCCGCTGCCAGGCAAAGCCATGGCGCCGATGCCGGGCAAAGTCGCCGTTGTGCCGAAAATCGGCGAAACCCTGGTCGCCGGTGATGACGATGACGATGACGATGATGATGACGGCGAACATCACGGCGGCCGCGGCGGCGCTCAGGCCATCGGTTCCCTGGCCTTGGTGGATCGTAGCGAAGCCAACCGCAATGCCGACGGCAGCCTGAAAAACCCTGGTTATCCGTTCTGGATCGGCGGCATGGAAACGTCGGTCGGCCAACGTCCACCGACCCCACCGCTGGACATGCTCGACGCTGCCAAGGCGCAGGCCTTGAAAACCAGCGGCAACGCCTTGTGGGCCAACCTCGACCCGGCTCAGTCCGGTGGTTGGGACGGCGGCCTGGGGCGCCATACTTTGGACGGCTTCTCTTCCGGTGGCCAGGCGAACACCATTACCACGTCCCTGGATTTTTCCAAGGAAGTGACGCGCGCCAAACCGATTTATATGCCGGAAGAGGGCACCGAAGTCGAACAGGCGGCCATGGCGTTCCACGCCAAAAAAGACCACCCAAGCTTCGCCGTGCTGCCCGGGAATCAAATCGTGGCGCGCAGCTTCCGCACCAACGGCGCTTTGCCGATCGCGGGTGCGCCGTATTACGAACCGTGCATGGATGATCGGCAAAAACGCCTGACCAGCAGCGCCGGCACCGGCGAATTTGCCAGTGGCGAACGAATCGACGGTATGTCCTACACCGGTTCTTCGACGTTCACCGCCGACCGTCCACGGGTCTATAAAGCCGCGAACATCCAATTCGATGCGGTCTACAACAAGGTCGGTTACCACTTCCCGCAAGCGCGCATTCTCGCGCTGTGGGAAGACGCCTGGCCGGTGATCAACAAGCAGCGTCCGCCAGAGCCTTTGGTGATGCGCATGAACACCTTCGACTGCGTGCAATACCAGCAAACCAACCTGGTGCCGGCCACCTATGAAATGGACGACTATCAGGTGCGCACGCCGACCGACGTGATCGGCCAGCACATTCACCTGCCTAAATGGGACCTGACGGCCGCCGACGGCTCGGCCAACGGCTGGAACTATGAAGACGGCGTGCTTTCCCCGGGTGCAGTGCAAGAACGCATCCGCGCCATTCGCGAGTTCAATCAGTGCCAAGGCACCGATCCTCGTGATGGCACGCCGGCCTGCCCGAAATCCAGGGTTCACCCGTTCTTTGGCCAATACGGCCGTGCCGACTGGGTCGGCGCGCGCACGGCGATGCAGCGCTGGTTTGTCGATCCAGTGGTGAACGTCAAAGGCGTCGACCGTGGCCTGGGAACCATTTTCACCCACGACCACCTTGGCCCATCGACTCACCAACAGATCGGTCTCTATGCCACCGTGCTGGCCGAACCGGCCGGTTCGACCTGGTTCCACGCTGAAACCGGCGAGCCGTTGTACAGCGGCGCGCGGCAGGATGGCGGACCCACTTCGTGGCAAGCGGTGGTGTCCACCGGCGACCTGGACGGTGACGGCAAGAACGACAGCTTCCGTGAGTTCTTCCTCGAATACAGCGACTTCCAGCACGCCTATGAAGCCGGTGTGTACGTGGGCGCTGGCCCGAATGGCGTGCCCAATCCGCAAGCTTTCCCGGCCACCGCTGACAGCTTCCGCTATGCAATCAACCCACCGGTGCGTAAAGACGCCGAGACCCTGCTTGAACAGGTGGTCGAAGCTCGCGGTGGGCTGATGCCCGGCTGTCCAAGCCGGCCTTGCCCACAAGCCATTTCGATTGATGACCCAGGCATGTTCGTGGTCAATTACCGCAACGAACCGCTGGCCCTGCGGGTGTACGACCCGAACAAGGTCGGCCCGGACGGCAAGCGCGGCATGCAGGCCGACGGCCTCGGCGGCGACCTCGCCTACGCCATGCAAAGCCGTACCGACCGCGCCATCCCAGCGATGAACCTGGCGCCGAACCTGGTGACAGCAGCCATTGGCCCAACCGGCGGCACCACGCTGTTTCCGCCACACATCAACCATGCCGGCGCAGAACCGGGTGACCCGTTCACCCCGATGCTGCGCACCTACACCGGTGACAACGTGCGGCTGCGGGTGCATGCCGGGGGTCATGAAGAAGAGCACAACGTGACCTTGCACGGCGTGAAGTGGCTGCAAAGCGGTTCCGGTTTCGGCAGCAGTTCCAACTCCGGCTGGCGCTCGTCGCAAATGATCGGGATCTCTGAGCAGATGGGCTTCAATGCGCCGGTGTCGATGATCTCCAGCGCGGTCGCGACCACCGGGGATTACCTGTACTCGATGGACGCCTCCCTGGAAGGTTACTGGAGCGGGATCTGGGGCGTGATGCGTAACTACACGGCGCAGCGCAGCGACTTGTTCGCGCTACCGAACAACGCGAAACCGGCCGGTATGCGCAACACCGTGGCGTTCGATGGCATCTGCCCACGGTACGGCGCCAACCCTAACGGCATCGGTACCCGGCCAACTCCGAAGCGCAACTATGACGTGGTTGCGGCGCTGGCCAACGACATCCTTCACAATCCGTTGAACCTGTCCATCGGTGATCCGGCGGGGGTGGGTCAGCATGTCGGTGGGTCATTGAATCCTGCGGGTGGCACCTTGGTGTACAACTCGCGGGCAGTGAGCATTCCTCAGGTCACGGTGAGCGACCCTGTGGAGGGGACGTTCACCATCGGCGGGCAAAGCGGGCCATTGCATGACCCGACGGCGATCCTTTATGTGCGCAAGAGCGACCTCGATCCGACCACCGGCAAGCTCAACCCCGGTGTGCCTGTCGAACCGCTGGTGCTGCGCGCAGCGGCGGGTGACTGCATCAACATCACCCTGGAAAACCGTCTGCCCAGCGTGATGCCGGACCTGACCCAGACGGCTTCGGTAATGGGCATGGTCAAGCGTGACCGCAACGATGGCGAGGGCTCGACCACCTTCAGCAATAACCTGATGCGGCCCTCCAGCACGGTGGGCCTGCACGCGCAACTGCTGGCTTACGACATCACCAAGTCCGACGGGACCAACGTCGGCACCAACCCGATCCAGACCGTGCCGCCGCGTGTTGGCAACGTTGGCGCGTACCCGACGCGGACCTATCAGTACTACGCCGGGCACCTGGAGCGTGAAGGCAAACCGATCACGAAACTGGGCCGCAGTGTCGACAATATCAACGCCACGGCAGTGGAGTTCGGCGGGTTGAATTTCACCCCGGCGGATGTCATCAAGCAGCCGCAAAAAGGCCTTGGCGGGGCGATGAGCATACTGCCGGTCGGCGCGACCTGGGTTGACGATGCACGCAAAGTCTCGGCGACGGTCACTGCACCGGGGCAAACCACCTACCGCGATTTTGCGATGGTCTGGCAGAAGGCGTTGAACATGCGCTGGGCCAATGGTCGTCCGGTGGAAGGTATTGCCTCGGAGGCCGGTGTGCCGACCGATCCGCAGGACAACTCGAGCATGGCCATCAACTACAAGACCGAGCCGATGTGGTACCGCTTTGGCCTGCCACCGGATGCGCCGTTCGGCCATGCCGACGGCCATGGTTATGGCGACGTACCGAACGCGCACATGGCCTTCAGCAATGCGTTGGTGGGGGGCGATCCGCAAACGCCGGTGCTGTATGTGAAACCGGGGCAACCGTTCCGCACCCACATCCTGATGCCGACCGGTGGCAGCCGCGGCTCGACCTTCCAGTTGGACGGTCACGTCTGGTCGGCCAATCCGTTCCAGTCGGAGAAGAGCGATTACGGTGGTTATCCGATGAGTTCACCTGGGGTGGGTTCGGTGCGGTTCGGCTACAACCCGATGTCGATGTACATCGGTGCCCACGAGAGCATCTTGCCGGCGGCGCACTTCAGCTTCATGCACCCGAGCGCCGGGGGCAGCAATGCGATACCGGGCGACTACCTGTTCCGTGACTACGGCGCTTACGGCAGCACCGCCGGGCTTTGGGGATTGCTGCGAGTGACCAACGAACCTGAACCGGCTCCGGCACCTTGAGCCATAGCAGACACAGATCTGAAGGGGAGAAGCATTATGAACAGGACCATCAAAGTGGTCGGATGTGCGGTGGTTGTGGGGTTGGCGCTGATCTGGCTGGGTGTGTCGCGCACGACGCCTCCAACCATGCTGAGCGAGGTCGCGTTGCCGGACACCTGGAGCGGCCAGACGCTTGAGCGTGACGGGGTGTCGGTGGCGCACGAGGTGCGGCCACTGGCGGAGGACGGCGTGCTGCGCGAGGGTGGATTCGCCGACGTGCGCTTTCGGGTCACCGACAGCGCTTCGGGCCAGCCACTGTCGGGTGTTGCCCCCGGTGCCTGGATCGATCCGGAAACCGTCGCCGCCGACCAGGCCATGGGCCGTGAACACAGCTGCAAATCCCGGGTCGGGGTGTTTCTGAAATCGAGCATCGGCGCGCGGCCGTTGCTGGATCTGAACAGCTACTACCTGCTGGTGATGAACCGCGATGCCAGCGTCACAGTGGTCGATCCGTCGGTGTCGGTGGGCGGGATCACCAGCACGATGGCGCGGATCGATATCAAGCAGCCGCCGATGGATTGGGTCACGCCCCGTGACAACAAGCGGGTGTTCGTCTCAATGCCAACCGCCGATGAGATTGCGGTGATCGACAGCGAGCAATTCAAGTTGATCGGCTCGGTGGCTGCCGGCAGCAACCCGGTACGGCTGGCATTACAACCGGATGAGCGTCTGCTGTGGGTCGGCAATAACGCGAAATCGGCCGAGGCGTCCGGGGTGACGGTGATCGACGCGCGCAGCCTCAAAACGCTCAAACACTTGGCCACCGGGGCCGGGCATCACGAAATTGCCTTCAGTAAGGACAGTCGTTTTGCCTTCGTCACCAACCGCGATGACGGGACGCTGAGCATTATCGACATCGCCAGCCTGACCATCAGCAAACAACTCAAGACCGGCTCGCACCCGTTGTCAGTGGCGTACTCGTCATTGTCCCAAGCGGTGTATGTCGCCGATGGCAAGGACGGCACGGTGACCGTGGTCGACACCGCCAGCCTCGCCGTCCGGCGGGTGATCAAGATGAAACAGGGCCTGGGCCCGATGGGTTTTAGCGCTGACGGTCGTTTCGGCATCGTGCTCAACACCCTGGAGAACCAGGCCTCGGTGATCGACGCGGCTACCGATTCGTTGATCCATGAATTGGGCGTGTCCGCCGAACCTTATCAAGTGGTGTTCACCAAGGCCTACGCCTACATTCGCGGACTGGCGTCGGCCAAAGTCACGATGATCAATCTGTCGTCCTTGGGTGAAGGCCGCACGCCGATCAGCCAGGGCTTCGAAGCGGGGCCTCAGGCGCCACGGCTGGCCGGTGACCTGCCGCTGGCGTCGAGCCTGGCGGTGTCGCGGGATGACAACGCGGTGTTTGTGGTCAACCCGGTGGACAACACCACCTACTTCTACGCCGAAGGCATGAACGCGCCGATGTCCGGCTACCCCAATCGCGGGCAAGTGGCGCGGGCGGCGATGGTCATCGACCGCAGCCTGCGCGAAGTCGAGCCGGGGGTGTACAGCGCGCGGATCAAACTGCCCGCCGCCGGACGTTTCGACGTGGCCTTCCTGCTGAACCAGCCGAACATCATCCATTGCTTCACGGCGTTGGTTGAGCCAGATAACAACCTCGCCCGGACCCCGGCGGTGCCGAAGGTGGAATTCATGCTCGACACGTCCACGGCCACCCTCGGCAGTCCTTACGTGGTGCGTTTTCGCATCGTTCAGGGCAAGCAGAAGGCCCAGCGTAGCGGGGTCAAGGACGTTCAGGTGCGCTACTTCCTGGCCCCGACGTCCCGGGTCCAACAAGTCGCCGCGCGGGAGGTGGGCAACGGCGTTTATGAAGCCCCGGTGACCCTCGACCAGAATGGCGCCTGGTACCTGCACGTGCGCGCGGCGTCGCTGGGCGCGAGTTTCGACGACAAGACTTTTGCCAGCGTTCGGGTCCTGCCCGGCGATGCCCACTAAAAGGAGTTTCGACATGAACCGATTCGCACACCGTGGACTGCTGACGTTCTGCCTGCTGGCTGCCGGTATCGGCCAGGCCCTGGCCCACTCGGCGGATGAACACGCCGGTCACGAAATACCGGCCAAAAGCGCCCGTTCGGAAAGCGCCCAGGTCAAGTTCGCTGACGTGACACTGGTGGATCAGACCGGCAAACCGGTGCGCCTGGAAAAAGACCTGGTGACCAACAAAATTGTGGTGATGAGTTTCATCTACACCAGCTGCACCACGGTTTGCCCGGTGGTGTCGTCGATCATGGGCAAGGTGCAAAAACAGCTGGGGGCCCGTGTTGGCGGCGAGGTGCAACTGGTGTCGATCAGCATCGACCCGCAGCGCGATGACGCCAAACGCCTCAACGACTACGCCCGCAACTTCCAGAACGGCCCGGGCTGGAGCTGGCTGACCGGCAGCTCGCAGTCGATCAACGAAACCCTCAAGGGGCTGGGCACCTTCAGCGGAGACTTCAAAAGCCATCAGCCATTGATTCTGGTGGGTGACGGCAACAGCCGCCACTGGACCCGCTATTACGGCTTCACCGACCCGGCGGTGCTGGCCCGTGAAGTGGAGAAACTCAGCGGTCAGCGCAACGCTCACGCCAAGCACACGGCCATCGCGATGGAGCAGAAGCCATGAGAACCCTTGACTGGATCACCCTGACGATGTGCTTTTGCCTGTTCAGTTCGCTGGCGTCCGCCCACGAAGGACACGAAGAGCCGGCACCCGCGGTGGCCGCCGTTGCCGCACCGCCAGTCAGCGGCACCCGCGATGCGAAAGCCTGGTTCACCGACACACCGTTGCAGGACCAGAACGGCGAGACGCTGCGTTTTTATAGCGACGCGCTGCAGAACCGCGTGGTGTTGTTGAACGTGATTTTCACCCGTTGCAACGATGCCTGCCCGCTGATCACCCGCAAGCTCAAGGAAGTGCGTGAGTTGCTGGGCGACAAGGCGGACGGCATCACCTTCATTTCCCTTACCAGTGACCCGCTGCGCGATACTCCGGCGGTGCTCAAGGCTTACACCTTGAAGCAGGGCGTCGATGATCCTCACTGGCTTTTTCTTACTGGGGACAAGGCACAAATGGACCTTGTACTGGGACGCATCGGCCAGATCGTACCGACTCCCGAGCAACATTCAACGCAACTGATCGTGGGTGACGTGGCCAACAAACGCTGGAGCAAAATTCGTCCCGATGCCCCGGCCGCCGCCATTGCCCAGCGCTTGCAGTTGCTGACAATGCCCGTGGCCGGCCGTTGAGCCCGCGCCATGAAAACTTCACTCGTTCTCGGCCTGCTACTGCTCGGCGGCCTCCATTTCGCTGTTGATGCGTTGCCGCTGAACCCCAGTGAAAGCGCCGGTAAACGGCTGTATCGCGAGGGCGTGTCCGACAGTGGTGAGCCGATCATGGCGCGGGTTGGAGCGGCGGACATGCTGTTGCCGGCCACCAGCCTGCCGTGCGCCAACTGCCACGGTGCCGATGGCCTCGGGCGGCCCGAAGGCGGGGTGCGACCGCCGGATCTGCGATGGTCGCGGCTCACCAGCACTTACGGCCAGCAGCACATCAATGGCCGTAGTTACCCGGCGTATACCGAAGGCACGTTGGCGCGTGCCATTCAGCAAGGGCGTGATCCGGGCAACAATCGGTTCGACCCGGCGATGCCGCGCTTCGTCCTGTCGATGAATGATCAGCGCAACCTCACGGCCTACCTCAAACGCGTGGCCGATGACCGCGACCCCGGCCTGACCCCCGACAGTCTGCACCTGGGCACCTTGTTGCCAAGCCACGGGCGGTTGAGCGGGGAGGGCGCCACGGTGGCGGCGGTGCTCCAGGGCAGCGTGGCGCGAATTAACGAAGCCGGCGGGATTCATGGTCGGCAGTTGCGCCTGACCATCGTCGATCCAGGCCCGGACCGCGCCAGTGCCGAGCAGGCGCTGGATCAATTGATCGATCAGGAACAGGTGTTCGCCCTCATCGCGCCGCTGGCACCGGCACTGGACCCGGACCTGGCCGCACGCCTGGAACGGGCCGGCATTCCGCTGATCGGGCCGCTGTCATTGCTGGGCACGGCGCAGGCCAGTCGGCAGATTTTCGAACCGCTGCCGGGTTTGCGCGAACAACTGATCGCCTTGGCCGATTACGCCACCGATAGTCTGCGGGTGCTCCAGGGACCGACGCTGATCACCTACCCGGACGAGCCCAGTCAACGGTTGGCGGCGCAGAACCTCGGGCAGTACTTACAGGATCACGACTGGCAAAAGGTCAGTCTGAAAGCCTATGACTCGGCGCAGGACGAGCTGCCACAGGGCTCGCGTTCGGTGTTTTACCTGGGCAGCGGCGGCGGGTTCAGTGGCCTCGCCGAGCGCTTGCGGGCGGCGGGGCAGGTGCCTTATTTGTTTGCAGCGTCGAACCAGGTGGCGGGTGATCTGTTGCAGGTGCCCAGTGATTTTTCCCGGCGGGTGTTTCTGGCTTATCCGTTCGTGCCCAGTGACTGGACGCTGGCCGGACGTCTGGCCCTGACCCAACTGCGCGAACGCCAGGGGCTCGGCGGTCAGCATGCGATGCTGCAAGTCGGCGCGTTCAGTTCGATGTTGCTGCTCAGCGAAGGCATGAAACAGGCCGGGCGCGACGCCAGCCGCGAGAAACTCGTCAATGCGCTGGAAGGCCTGCATGACTTCGATACCGGGCTGACCCCGCTGATCAGCTTCGGTCCAGGCCGCCGCCTGGGCTTGAGCGGCGCGCATATCGTCACCGTGGACTTGCCCGACCAGCGCTTTTATCTGGTCGCCCCCTACAAACCCATTGCCGCTACACCCTGACTGGAGGTCTCGATCATGATGCTCAAGACGCTGTTGCTCCTGCTCACGCTGTGGGTTCCCGTGGCGTTCTGCAGCAATGGCCCGGCTGCCGCGCGGGTCAATGGCGAGGAAATTTCCGAATTTCGTCTGGAGCGCTATTTCGCCGAGTACCTGGTGGACCAGGGCCGGGCGCTGGGTAGCATCCGCAACCCCAAGGCTTACAAGCAGTTGCGTCAGGCGGCGCTGACAGCCTTGATTGACAAAGAATTGCTGTGGCAGGAAGCCGTCAAGCGCGGGGTGGTGGTCAGTGACGCGGTGGTGCAACGTCAGGTCGATCAGACCCGGCAGGCCATGGGCGGTGCCGACGTGTTCGCCCGGCGCCTGGAAGAGGCCGGTTTCGACGAAGTCGGTTACACCGAGTACACCCGCCGTGAGCTCGCAGCCCAGCAAGTGTTTGCCGACCTCACCCAGATCGCCCGGCCTGACGAAAAACAGGTCCGTGCGTTCTATGAGGAACATCGCGTCGAGATGAGCCGGCCGGAACAAATCCAGGCACGGCACATCTTGATCAAAGTGCCTCAAGGCGCTGATGCCGCCGCAGTTGAAGCGGCCCGGCTACGCTTAGAGGAGATGCGTGTGAGAATCAGCCAGGGTGAAGATTTTGCCAGCGTGGCCCGGGCCGGTTCCGAAGATGCTTCCGCCAGCGCGGGCGGTGATCTGGGCTATTTTCCTCGTGGACGGATGATGCCTGAATTCGAAGCAGCGGCCTTTGCCCTGGCTCCGGAGACGGTCAGCCCACCGGTGCGTACGCCGGTGGGCTGGCATTTAATCTACCGACAGAACCACTTGGAGGCGAGCGATGTCTCAGAGGTGCAAGGGCTTGAAATGGTCCGGGCTTACCTTGCCCGACAGCAACAGGCTCAGGCTCGTCTACAGGTTCTGGCGCAGTTGCGATCGAGTAATCGAATTGAACGGATTGACGATGATTGAAGGTTCCCCCCCAATAGTGGGGAAAAGCTTCAACACGCCTCTGAGCGCTTCCCCGTCTTTGGGGGACAAGGTTCCTGGACGAAATGGTTTTTTCATGAAAATCAAAGACGTGCAATGGTTAATAAACCGGCGTACAGCCTGGCATGAAGTGTGCGTTAGCCTCAGTGAAGGCGCGTACTCCCAGGGCTGGAACATCGGACCTGCGGTTTCAAGGAGTCGACCTTGTTAAACAAAGTACTGGTTGTCGAAGACGAACAGCTCCTTGCCGAAAACCTCAAGGATTACCTTCAGGCGCAAGAGCTCGACGTCCGGATTGCAAATGACGGTGCGACGGGTATCGGGGAAGCCGAACAGTTTGCACCTGATGTGATGGTGTTCGATTACCGCTTGCCCGACATGGAAGGCTTTGAGGTGCTCGATGCTGTCCGCCAGAACAGGAATTGTCATTTTGTGCTGATTACCGGGCACCCAACCGCTGAAGTCTGTGAGCGGGCCCGGCAACTGGGCGTCAGCCATATCCTGTTCAAACCGTTTCCATTGGCGGAATTGGCCCGAGCAGTCTGCGACCTTCTGGGGATGAAGCGCGAACCCAAAGCAGGCATGAGTAATTCGCAAGGTTTTGTCGAACGACGCCAGAGCAGGACCGAGAGTTTCCCGCTGCAGTTGTACGACGGCAGTTGGGTGCTGGCAGATCGTCGACGAAATCCATCGACCTCCAAGGCACCAGACGACGAACAATTGCTCACCGGGGAGTAGTGGCGCGACAAGACGTTCCGGCATCCGCCGCAATGGCCTGCCGCGTCGACAGGGCTCAAAGCCCCCGGCGTTGGAGAGCATGCCATGGACCGTCTATCCCTTGCCGTCGAACCGGCGCTGTTGGACTGTGTACCGTCTCGATTTTCCAGTGAACAACTGGCTCAGGCCAGGGCCAGGGCCAGCAGTTCCGGCGAACGTATCCTGGAGGCCCTCGGGGTGTTGTGCGAACTGGCCCCCATGCCTTTCATCCAGTGCTTGGGCGCTACCCTGCATTATCCGGTACTCGATACCGACAGCCTGTTTAAAGCCACCCCGGTGTTCGACCGGGTCACCCTTGCCCAATGCCTCAAACGCGAATTCATCCTGCTGCGTCACGACGATGCGGTCATCGGTGTGTTTGCCGACCCCTTCGATACCTCCCGCCTGGCCTGGATCGACGACTGCCTGCACGGGGCGCCGCTGTGCCTGGTGCATGCCGACGACCTGAAGGCCTACCTGGCCCGTCACGAAGAGAGCTTCCACGCCGTGGAATCGCTCAACGCCCAGGCGGATGC
Organism: Pseudomonas sp. Ma2-10; assembly: GCF_054330215.1. Lineage (NCBI taxonomy): Bacteria > Pseudomonadati > Pseudomonadota > Gammaproteobacteria > Pseudomonadales > Pseudomonadaceae > Pseudomonas > Pseudomonas sp. Ma2-10. Next base: position 21,423 of record NZ_JBTEYL010000009.1, read on the forward strand.
CGATGTCGAAATCGATACCCTGCAAAGCCTGTCCCTGACCAGCATCAGCGAAGACGCCAGCGTGGTGGTCAAACTGGTCAACTCGACCCTGTACGACGCGCTGAAAATGCACGCCAGCGATATCCATCTGGGCACTACCGGCAGCGGTCTGGTGATCAAGTACCGGATCGATGGCGTGCTGAACAACATCAGCAAAATCCAGGGCAGCGAATTCGCCGAACAGGTGATTTCCCGGGTCAAAGTCATGGCCGAACTGGACATCGGCGAAAAACGCGTGCCCCAGGACGGTCGCTTCAAGGTCGGCATCAGCGGCCGGCAGATCGACTTTCGGGTGTCGATCATGCCGAGCATTTTCGGCGAAGACGCGGTGCTGCGGGTCCTCGACAAACAGGACCTGGCCGACAAGGTCTGCGGCGTGCAGTTGCAAGCCCTGGGTTTCGAAGAAGAAACCCTGCGCCACCTGCGTCGGCTGGCGGCTGAACCTTACGGCATGGTGCTGGTGACCGGCCCTACCGGTAGCGGCAAAACCACCACGCTGTACGCGATGATCACCGAGATCAACCACGGCGTGGAAAAGATCATCACCATTGAAGACCCGGTGGAATACCAACTGCCGGGCGTGCTGCAAATCCCGGTCAACGAAAAGAAAGGCCTGACCTTTGCCCGTGGTCTGCGCTCGATCCTGCGCCATGACCCGGACAAGATCATGGTCGGTGAAATCCGCGACCCCGACACCGCACAGATCGCCGTGCAATCGGCGCTCACCGGGCACCTGGTGTTCACCACCATTCACGCCAACAACGTGTTCGACGTGATCGGTCGGTTCACCCAGATGGAAATCGACCCTTACAGCCTTGTTTCAGCACTCAATGCGGTGCTGGCCCAGCGGTTGATCCGACTGGTCTGCGCCAGTTGCAGCACGCCGGCTTACCCGACCGATGAAGAATTGCGCCTCTGCGGTCTCGATCCGCAGAAGGTCGACCACTACCACTTCGTCCATGGCAAGGGCTGCGGTCATTGCCGGGGCACCGGTTACCGCGGCCGTACGGCGATTGCCGAACTGCTGCACCTCGACGACGAGCTGCGGCAAATGATCGTCGAGCGCCAACCCATTTCGAAAATCAAGGCCCTGGCGTGCAGCCGTGGCTTGCGCCTGTTGCGCGAGTCGGCACTGGCGCTGGTGGCAGAGGGGCGGACCACGCTCGAGGAGATCAATCGTGTCACTTTTATCTCGTGATCGTTTTGTCGCCGTGCTCGGCGCCAGTGGTGTCGGTCTGGGCCAGCGCCGTGGCAATGAAACCGTGTGGCTGGGCAGCGTCGGCTTTATCGACGAAGGCTTTCATGCCTGGGCCGTGGCGCTGGAAACCCTGGACCGTCTGTTGGGTGAACACCCCCGTCCCGGTGCCGAGTTGAGTGTGGTGATCTCCGGGCACTTCAGCCGCTTCTGTCTGGTGCCCTGGAGCGAACAGATCAGCAGCCCTGGCGAATTGCTCGGGTTTGCCCAACTGTGTTTCGAAGACCTTTACGGCGTCCCGACTCAACCCTGGAGCATGGTGCTGTCGGCTGAGCCGGCGGGCTACGAGCGGGTCGCCACCGCGTTGCCGCAAGACCTGCTGACGCAGCTGCGTACGCTGGTCACGGGGCGTGGCCTGCGCCTGCGCTCGGTGCAGCCCTACCTGATGGCGGCGTTCAATCATTTCGATAAAAGCCTGGATGCCGGCGACTTCCTGTTCGTCGTCGCCGAACCGGTGCGCAGCGTGTTGCTGATGGCGCGGGAAGGGCGTTGGGCATCGGTACGTTCGGTGGGCAGCAGCGACAGCGATGCCGCATTGACGGCATTGATCGGGCGAGAAAACCAATTGCAGGCCTGCGCCAGCGACCGGCCGCTGAACGTTTACCTGCACGCGCCGGCACGCATTGCCCCGCACCCTGACGTGCCCGGTGTGCACTTGCGCACCCTTGAAGAAGACCTGACATCCGTGCGCGATGGTTTGTACGTCATGTCCAGGGCGGTGGCCTGACATGCGCACCCTGATGCTCGACTTCCAGCCGCGCCGTCGCTCGGGCCCTTTGGGCTGGAGCCTGCTGGTCGGTGGTGTGGTGCTCACGCTGACCTGCGTGCTGATTCAGCAGCACCTCAGCGAACAGGCCGCGCAACAGCAAGGCCACTTGCAAACCACTCAGCGCGTACTCACCGGCGACACGGGCGGCAAGGTCAGCCTGACCCCGGCCGAAACCCGTGAACAGGCGCACAACCTGGCCGAGATGCGCAAGGTATCCCTGCAACTGCGCCGGCCATGGGAACGCCTGTTCGCCATGCTCGAAGCCATTCCCCGGGATGACATTGCCTTGCTGACCCTGACCCCGGATGCCCGCAAAGGCCAGGTGCGAATCAGCGCCGAAGCGCGGGATCTGGAAGCCATGCTCGACTTCCACCGCAGCCTCGAAGCCAGCGACGAGCTGTCCGATGTGTCGCTGCTCAGCCACGAAATCGTCGCGAACGTGCCGGAACACCCGGTGCAATTCAACCTGTCGGCTAGCTGGGAGATTGGCGATGCAAATCCCTAGATTGATCGTCCACGAATACCTGCAAGGCTTGGGCGTTCCCGGCCTGGCAGGGCTGGCAATGGTGTTGCTGGCGCTGGTGTATGGCCTGGTGGGCCTGATGCCGGACTGGCAGTCGCTGCAAACGCTCAGCCAGCAGACGCGCGAAGCCGGTGAGTACCTGTCCAGAGTCGAAGACGGCAGTGTTGCCGCGCCAGTGTTGCCGCAACGTCAGCTCGACGATTTCCGCAGCAAGTTGCCGTCCCAGCCGCAGGCCACGGTGGCCATCGACAAAATTTACGCGCTGGCGGCTCAGGAGCACATCACCCTGGCGCGCGGTGAATATTCCCTGGGCATCGACCCCAAGACGCACCTGGCCCGGTATCAGATTCTGCTGCCAGTGCGCGGCAGCTACCCGCAACTGCGGCGCTTCCTGCATGCGTTGCTCGGCCAGTTGCCGGCGGTGGTGGTGGAGGACGTGGAGTTTCAGCGTAAAAAAATCGCCGACACCGATCTGACCGGGCGGATCCGCATGACCCTTTACCTGTCGAGGTCATGATGAATACCAAACGCGTAGTGAGTTGGGTGGCGTTCTTCGGTGTAGCGGCGGTGCTGACCGGGTTGCCTGAATACTTCAAGCAGGCGGACGAAGGCGATGCTGGGGTCGCGACCGTGGCCACCCCGACCCGCAGCAAAACCCGCGGCGCGCTGCCTGTTGCCACTGCCACCGGCAAGCCCGCGGTGGTCAAGGACCTGAGCCCGGCTGGCGACCTGTTCGCCGCCCGTAGCTGGAAGGCCGCGCAGCAGCTCGCCACCGTCACCGAACAACCCGTCAACCTGACCCCGGTGGTGCAAGTCCCCACTGCACCACCGATGCCTTTCCAGTTCATTGGCAAGCTGAATGACCGTACCGACCTGCAAGTGTTTTTGCAGAACGGCGAAAAAATATACGTCGTGCGCAAAGGGGATGTGATCGACGACATCTGGCGGATCGAGGGGATTTCCGACGTGGAACTCAGCTTTGTCTACCTGCCGCTGCATTTGTCTCAGACTTTGTCTGTGGGGAGCACGCAATGAACAGATCCTGCCGTAATACCATAGGAGCGCTGATGAGCCTTTGCCTTTGTGCAGGGCTGGCCGCGTGCAGTTCCGCGCAGGTCGCCAAGCAAGAGGCGACCGACCTGATGGCGTCAGGGCAGTACGAAGCCGGCCTGGCCCGCATCGAGGAAGGGCTGAGGGAAAACCCTCGCGACACCGAGCTGCACCTGGCCCTGAACAGCGGCCGTGCGCGTGCCGTGACGGCGCTGTTGACCCAGGGCGACATGGATCGCTCCCTGCGTGATTTCGCCTCTGCCCGCCAGGCTTACCGCCGGGTGTTGACCATCGAATCGAACAACCGCCGTGCCCAGGACTCACTGCGCCAGCTCGATCACATGCGCAGCCTGGATGAAAAACTCGAACTGGCCCGTGGTGACCTGCGTCGCGGTGATATCTACGGCGCCGACCGCCAAGTGAGACAGATCCTCGAACTGGACCCGAAGAATGAAGGGGCGCTGGAGCTGCAAAGCAGCGTCCGCCTGGTGCAAAGCCGCAACGTGATCGCGTATCCACAACTGCGCACCCGTCTCGATCGGCCGGTGACCCTGGAGTTTCGCGAAGCCAACCTGAAAACCATCTTCGAGGTGCTGTCGCAGGTCGCCGGTTTGAACTTCATCTTCGACAAGGACCTGCGCCCGGACATGAAAGCCACCATCTTCGTGCGTGACGTACGCATCGAAGACGCCGTGGAACTGCTGCTGCAACAGAACCAGTTGCACCAGAAAGTGGTGAATGAAAACACCTTGCTGATCTACCCGGACTCGCCGCAGAAGCTCAAGGATTACCAGGAGCTGGTGATGCGCACCTTCTACCTGACCAGCATCGATGCCAACACCGCGCTGAACATGATCAAGACCATGCTCAAGACCCGCGACGTGTTCGTCGACGAACGCCTCAATACCCTGACCATGCGCGACTCTGAAGACGCTATCCGCATGGCTGAAAAACTCCTGCAATCGCAGGACCAGTCCAACCCTGAAGTGGTGCTGGAAGTGGAGGTAATGGAAGTCGCCACTCAGCGGATTCTCGACCTTGGCCTGCAATGGCCCAACACCTTCGGTGTGGTCAACAGTGACGGCTCGGCCGTAACCTTGCTCGATCAACTCAAAGGCATCAACTCCAGTCGAATCTCCATCTCGCCGTCACCGCAGGCCAAGATCAACGCCCAGGACAACGAGATCAACACCCTGGCCAGCCCGGTGATTCGCGTCAGCAACCGCGAACAGGCGCGCATCCACATTGGTCAGCGCGTGCCGATCATCAGCGCCACCTCGGTGCCCTCGACTCAAGGCCCGGTGATCACCGAAAGCGTCACCTACCTCGATGTCGGTCTTAAACTTGAAGTACAGCCGACCGTGCACCTGAACAACGAAGTGGCGATCAAGATCGCCCTGGAAGTGAGTAACGCCACGCCACTGGAACCGACCCGCCAAGGCACGATTCCGGTTCAGGTCGACACCCGCAACGCCCAGACCACCCTGCGCCTGCATGACGGCGAAACCCAGATTCTCGCCGGCCTGATGCGCAATGACCATGGCGCCACCGGGAACAAAATCCCCGGCCTTGGCGACATTCCGGGTCTTGGCCGCTTGTTCGGCAGCAACAAGGACACGGTCGGTAAATCGGAGCTGGTGCTGTCGATCACGCCGCGGATCGTGCGCAACCTGCCGTACCAGAGTCCGTCGGACATGGAGTTCACCACTGGTACCGAAACCAGCATGCACATTCGGGCACCGGACCGTGGGATGGGCTCGGCGATTCGCACAGAGGCCCTGAGCGCTCCGGTTGCTTCCACCCACGTTGTCGTCGAGAAGCCTTGATCATGAACGCCTCGCAACGCGGTTTTACCCTGATCGAAGTCGTTGTGACGCTGGCCCTGATCGGCCTGCTGGCCGGCATGGCCGCGCCGCTGACCGAGACTGTGGTGCGCCGGGGCAAGGAGCAGGAACTGCGCACGGCGCTGTATCAGATTCGCGATGCCATCGACGCCTACAAACGTGCATTCGACGCCGGCTACATCGAGAAATCCCTGAACAGCAGCGGCTACCCGTCGAACCTGCAAGTGCTGGTGGACGGTGTGCGCGATGTGCGCAGCGCCAAGGGCGCCAAGTTGTTCTTTTTGCGGCGCGTGCCCCATGACCCGCTGGCGCCGGTCAAGCGTGACGACGAAGGTGGCTGGGGCGTGCGCTCCTACGACAGTACGGCTCAAAACCCGCGCGAAGGCGAAGATGTTTTTGACGTCTACTCCAAGGCGCGCGGCAAGGGTCTCAACGGCATCGCCTACCGGGAGTGGTGAGATTATGCGTCGGGAAAAGGGTTTTACTCTGCTGGAACTGATGGTGGTCATGGCAATCATCGCCACCCTGATGACCATCGCCTTGCCACGTTATTTCACCAGCCTCGAGGCCTCGAAAGAGACCACGCTGCGCCAGAGCCTGTCGGCCATGCGCGAAGCACTGGACCACTACTACGGCGACACCGGGCGTTATCCCGACTCTATCGAACAACTGGTCGAGCAGCGTTACCTGCGCAACCCGCCGATGGACCCGATTGCCGAACGCAAAGACATCTGGGTGCTGGTGTCGCCGCCTGACGGCGTCCCGGGCGGGGTCGCCGATATCAAAAGCGGCGCTACAGGGAGGGCGCGTGATGGCAGCCTGTATTCCGAGTGGTAAACCCTCCAACGAGGCCGGCTTCACTTACCTGGGCGTGTTGTTCCTGATCATGTTGATGGGCATGGGCCTGGCCAGCGCTGGCGAGTTGTGGTCCACCGCGTCGCGCCGTGATCGTGAACGGCAGTTGCTCTGGGTCGGTACTCAATATGCCCAGGCATTGCGCAGCTATTACCGCAGTTCACCTGGCCTGGCCCAGTACCCGAAAGAGCTGGCGGACCTGTTGCAGGACGAGCGTTTTCCATCGCCCAAACACCACTTGCGCAACCTCTACCCCGACCCGATGGGTACCGGCGAATGGACGTTGATGCGCGGGTTTGACGGACGCATCACCGGACTCAGCAGCCCCTCCACGGACACGCCGCTCAAGCAGGCGGATTTTCCCACCCAATGGTCGGACTTCACCGGCATGGCGAGCTACAAGGACTGGCAGTTCGTGGCCGAGAAGGCCTTCCTCAATGGCGCGTCCGCGCCCAAAGGCCAATCCAAAAACGCCTCAGGCGTTGGGGCGGTGATGCCATGAACAGACACTGGCTACCGGCCCTGGTCCTGATGCTGATGACGTCCTTCGTGGCGGCTGCCGACGAAGACGAAATGCTGGGTTTTATCGTCGACGACACGATCTCGCACATCGGCCACGACTTTTACTACTCGTTCAGTGAACGCCTGCGTGCCACCAGTCCGATGGACTTCAACCTGGTAGTACGTGAACGACCTTCGGCACGCTGGGGCAGCCTGGTGACCGTGGAATATCAGCAACGATTGGTTTATCGGCGCTTCCTGGCGCCGAACACCGTGGAGTTGAAGGACGAGGCCTATGAGGCAGCCGACCTGGTCCGCGTGCAGATCGTCCAGCGCAAGCTGGAAATCTTGTTGCAGGACACCACCGACCTTGAGAGGGACGAACTATGAACACTGGAACTTTCTCGACACGCACGGGCATGTGGTTATTAGGACTGGGCTGCTGTGGGCTGGTCCAGGCCACGGAGCTGGTCTATACGCCCGTCAATCCGTCGTTCGGCGGCAACCCGTTGAACGGCACCTGGCTGCTCAACAATGCCCAGGCGCAGAACGATTACGACGACCCTGACTTCAAGAACCGTACCAGCGTGGCCGGCACGTCGGCCCTGGAACGCTTCACCAGTCAGCTGCAATCACGGTTGCTAGGGCAGTTGATGGACAACATCTCCGCGGGCAATGCCGGGAGCCTGACCACCGACGCTTTTGTTGTGAACGTCATCGACGACTCCGGTGCACTGACTATTGAAGTGACCGACCGAGCGACCGGTGAAATTTCCGAAATCCGGGTGAATGGCCTGGCCCCTTGACGGGGACTTGGATCGATGGGGAGTTAAGGACATGAAAAAAATAATAGCGCTAGGGCTGATGTTCGCGGCATTACAAGGGTGCAGTTTGCGCGAGCCGATGGGGGCCGAGCAGGACACCGAATCACCGACCCTGACACCTCGGGCGTCGACCTATTACGACTTGCTGAACATGCCACGACCCAAGGGGCGGTTGATGGCAGTGGTGTATGGCTTCCGGGATCAGACCGGGCAGTACAAACCGTCCCCGGCCAGCTCCTTTTCCACCAGCGTGACCCAGGGCGCAGCGAGCATGTTGATGGATGCGCTGCAGGCCAGTGGCTGGTTTGTGGTGCTGGAACGTGAGGGGCTGCAGAACCTGCTGACCGAGCGCAAGATCATTCGCGCCTCGCAGAAAAAGGCCAATACGCCGGTGAATATCCAGGGTGAGTTGCCACCGTTGCAGGCGGCCAATTTGATGCTTGAGGGCGGAATTGTTGCCTATGACACCAACGTGCGCAGTGGTGGGGAGGGGGCGCGGTATCTGGGGATCGATATTTCCCGGGAATATCGGGTGGATCAGGTGTCGGTGAACCTGCGTGCTGTCGATGTACGCAGTGGGCAGGTGTTGGCCAATGTGATGACCAGCAAGACGATTTACTCTGTTGGGCGCAGTGCGGGGGTGTTCAAGTTTATCGAGTTCAAGAAGTTGCTGGAGGCTGAGGTCGGGTACACCACGAATGAGCCGGCGCAATTGTGTGTGTTGTCGGCGATCGAGTCGGCCGTTGGGCATTTGCTGGCGCAGGGGATTGAGCGGCGGTTGTGGCAGGTGGCGGGGGATAACTCTTCGCCTGATAACAATGCGACGCTTGACCGCTATTTGACTCAGAACAAGGTTGTGCCTGAGGGTGAGTGAACCGAGGCGGCCTTCGGGCCGACCTGTTTCTTCAGGCGTACATATCCTTTTTCAAACGCCAAAAAGGAACCCAAAGGCTTTGCCCCAGCGTCCGCCCCCTCGCTTACCACGTAGCTGATAGGCACAGACAAAAAAACCGCGACCCTCCAAGGGCCGCGGTTTTTTTATGCCGCGAGATTATTGCTGTAGCACGGTTGCCCGGTTGTCGCTGCCCGACTGCTGCACGGTTGCAGTCTGGGTTATGCCACTCTGAGTGACACTGGCAATGTTGCCGGTGCCGCCCTGAGTGACGTAGGCCACGTTCATGGTGCCGGACTGGGTGAACTCGGCGGTGTTGCCGATACCGTTGGTGCTGCCCTGGGCCAGGTTGGAGGTGCCGCGCTGGTCGGCGATGAGGATGTTGTCGCTGCCGTTCTGGTCGAAGTACAGCTCGTTGTAGTTTTCAGCCTGTTTGACGGTGGTTTTGTTGCCGGTACCGGTCTGACTGGTGGTCATGATGTGGCCGATGCCGTTCTGGGTGAAACTGGCGGTGTTGTTGGTGCCGTTCTGGTTGACGGTTGCACGTTGGTTGCTGCCGAACTGGCCACCCTTTTGCGGGCCTTTCCAGTCGCTGGCGTAGACCTTGTTTTCAGTGCCCACGGAGGTAGCGTTCAGCACATGGCTGTCGCCGCTCTGGTAGGTGAAGTGCACGTTGCCGGTGCCTTGCTGGTACAGCGCGAGGACCGAGCCGACGGAGTCGAACTGGTCGGCATAGATTGCGTTGACGTCGCCGACTTGCAGCACTTGGGCGACGTTGTTTTCGCCGAAGCTCTGGTCAACCACGGTTTCGTTGGTTTGCCCGTACTGGTTGACGGTGGCCTCGCTGGCGGTTTGCCCGCCTTGCCAGACTTCGGTGCCGTTGAAGTCGCCGAACTGGTTGATGGTCACGGTGCCGCCGTTGCCATCGCGCTGGTCGCCATAGGCGTAGTTGCCTTCGCCCGATTGGTTGAGATTGATCTGGCCACCCATCTGGGCGATTTGTTCGGCGGTGGCGTAGTTGGCGGTGCCGTACTGGATGATCACTGCGTTGTTGGCAGTGCCCAGTTGGATCTGTTCGATATTGGCCTCGTTGCTGTCACCAAACTGGAAGGTGTGCCCGGTAGTGCCATCCTGGCTGTCCTGATAGATGAACGAGAAGTTGCCGGTGCCTTGCTGTTGTTGCAGTGCCTGGCTGCCGCCCACGCCAATCGACTGGCTGGCATGGCTGGTGTTGAAGCTACCGACCTGTTGCTGGTTGATGGTGCTGCCGTCCTCGAACAGTTGCTCGGCGTAGCCGGCGTTGTAATCACCGTGCTGATTCTGGTCAATGGTGCTGGTGGCCGTGTCTTGTACGGCGGCCGCGTCGTTGCCCTGGCCTACTTGCTGTTGGGTGGCGGTACTGAACGGAGCCGCGGTCTGTTTCACATCAGCGACGTTGGCGGTACCGAACTGGTTTTGAGTCGAAACGCTGTCGTCGGCCATCGCCTGGGCACTGACAATGACCAGAATGGCGGCGGTGAGGGGCGTCAGTTTAAACATGATGAAACCTCCAAGTGCTGCAGTGCTTTAGCGGTATTGTTTGACCGAAACGCTCATGCCGTTTCCGGACTGGGTCACGGCGCTTGAAAGCCCCGTGCCGGCCTGGTCGATGTTGGCGTCGTTGTTGTTGCCGTTTTGGGAAATCTGCGCGCGGTTGTGGCTGCCGGTCTGGGTGATCGAGGCGGCGTTGCCGGAACCTTGCTGAGTGATCATTGCCATCAGGTCGCTGCCTTGCTGCAGGATGTAGGCTTCCTGATTACTGCCCGACTGGACGATGCGACCGAGCAGCGACTGGCCGTTCTGTTGCAGCAGCGCAACGTTGGCCTGGCCGTTCTGATCGATCAGTGCTTGCAGGCCAATCGGTGGTGGTAACTCGCCGAGGTCGGTGCCGGGGGCCAGGTCGTCGTTCTCCATCAAATCGTCGGCGCGCGCGCCTGCACTGTTGCAGAGCAGAAGCAGGCAGAGCAGGGCGACGGTCGAGGTTTTCATGGCTGCGTCCTTTGGGAAGAGGCCGGCCCCGCTCACCGAATCGGTGAGCGGGGCGAGGGCTCAGTTCGAGATCACCGAGACCGTGCGCACGGTGCCTTGGGACGAGGTGATGGTGGCTGTCGGGTTCGCCGATGGAATCACCGTAGTGGTGTTGTTCAACGACAGCCTCCAGCGACCGGTCACCGGTACCGTGGTGGTGCCCAGGGTTGCCAACCCGGTCGGAGTGGAAACCTGGACGGTGATGGTGTTGCCGGTGATCACCGATGAGGTGCCTGCAAAGTCCCAGGTGAAGCGGTTATTGGAGCGAGCCGACACCGTGGCCGTGGTCATCGTGAAGGTTTCCGCAGCGGGTTTTGGCGAGACTTGCACGGTGACCGTAGCCGGTGTCGACAGGGCGCCGAAGCTGTCCTGGGCGATGTAGGTAAAGGTCGTGGTGAAGGCCGTCGTGACCGTGGCTGGTGGTGTGTAGGTGATCACCGTGCCGTTGCTGCTGACGGTGCCGCGACCTGCCGGCGGCTGAGTGAAGCTGGCGACTGCCAACGGCACGTTGCCTTCCGGATCGGTATCGTTTGCCAGCACGTTGATCGGTATCGCCACACCCAGGGTGGCGATGCTGTCGGCGACAGCCACCGGTGGTTGGTTAGGCGCCACGGTGATGGTCACGGTCGCCGGGGTAGCCGAAGCCAGACCTTTGATGTCTTGGGCCTTGTAGGTGAAGGTCGTGGTCAGCGGTGCATTAACCACGGCAGGCGGGGTGTAGATCACCGCTGTCGTTCCGCTCAATGCCACGGTGCCCTCGCCGGCGGCCGGTTGGGTCAACGCGGTGATGCTCAGTGGCGTGTTGCCGTCCGGGTCGCTGTCGTTGGCCAGCAGGTTGAGGGTGATCGGCACGCCGAAGCTGGTGCTGCCGGCGTCGTCCACCGACAGTGGCGCCTGGTTCTCGCCGGTATCCGGTGCGATACCGACAACCACGACGGGCTCGGTATCGCTGCCGCCCGCAGCGGATTTTACCGTGACGGTGGCGGGTGGCTGGTTGAGGTCAGCGATGGTGATTTTTTGCAGAGTGCCGGATTTTGACAGGCGTCCGTAACCCTGCGCGACCATGTCAGGCACTGCCACTTCGTCAGTGGACGTGGCCTCGATAAGCAGGCTGTGATTGCTCCAGTTGTAGCGAGCCGTCTGGATTTTCACCAGGTCAACGAGCTTGCTCGAGACCGCCGTAGGGCGCGTGGTGCCGGCCGGGTTGGTGGCGGTGAGTACCACCACGGGAGGCACGGGGCCGTTGAACACACGCTGACCGAAGTACAAACCGGTGCCGTCTCCTACCATGTCGGTCAGGCAGGGTGTAGGCGGTGGGCCTGGCACAAGGGCGATGGTTTCGCGCAAGCACAATGTAGAGCTGTTATCCGCTTTGCCAAAGACTTCGACCCGGGTGCTGGTACCGGTGCCCGAGCTGGTGCGGCGGTAGGTTGCACGGCTAAGGTCGACATGGGTTTGTGCACGATTGTCGAGGACTTTGCCGGACAGTGTGAACAGGTTGCTTTCGATCGTGCCGGCCGGGCCCTCGATGCGTACAAAGTTGGTGTCATTGGGGCTGCCGGTGACTTGTTCGGTGAGGTTCGGGTCGCCGACGAAGGTTTCGATTGTGCCGGTGTCCGGGTTCACCTCCGTGTAGGGGCCGTTGACGCTGCGCAGGAAGGGGCCGATAGCCCCATTCAATGCCCCGTCGAAAACGCCCGGCGCACCGACGCCGATGTCTCTGGTGATGTTGATTGCGCGACGACCGGGAGTGGTGACATTGACCGTTTCCACGCCATAAGGGTGAGTGACGGTATAGGTCCCGGCGATGGGCACGTTGATCCGCATACGAATCCGCGCAAAGCTGATTTGATCGCCATCGAGCGGATCTCCACCGGCAAAAGCGGCTTCTATCCCGGCGACATAAGCGTCCATACCATAGCCAGCGGCGTTGTCGGGAATGGTGGTCTCGGCGAGGAACCAGAAGGCTTCGTCTGGCCAGTTATCCGGAAACACCATTGGCAGGGTGTCGTCGAAAATGCCCGGTGCCGGCAGCAGGGTACACATGTAGGCCGGTGGTGTGGCAGCCGGCACCCGCGAGCTGGCGGCCCGGGACTGGCACAGTTCCATCGACAGCAGATTGTTGTCCTGATACCAGATCGGGAATTTTCCCGAGGCGAAGGTATAAGGGCCGGGGTCGACGGCAGCGAGTTGCGCAAAAGCACCGCCGGACAGCGATAGAGTCAGTCCCAGGGCGTTGAGCGCCAGGCGTGGCAATTTGTTCATGATGCCTCCTGATGAGGATCTGGGCATGTGTGCGTTCATTGCACGATGACCACTTCTTCGGTGTCGCTGCCGCCATTGGATGACGTCACTCGAACCTTGGCCGGCGGAATCGGCGAAATACCGGTCGCCAGGGATTTCACTGCGCCATCGCCACTGAGGGCGCCGATGGCGACGCCGGTGTCGGTGGTGGCGGTGAGTGCCGGCGGCGAGGTTTCATCGCTGGTCGAAGCCACTATCGTGATTTGCGCGGTGCTCAAGCTGTACTGGGCGGTCTGGATCACCACCAGGTCCGTCAGTGGCATCGACAGCGTGGTCGGCGTACTGCTGGGAATGGCCAGCTGGTTGTCGGCGGTCACTACCAGGTTGCTTGGCAACGTCGGGTTGGTTGAGGACTGGGCGTACCAGCGGCCGGAGGTATCAGCCTCGGTCAGGTTCAGCACCGGGCTGTTGCTGTCCAGGGTCACGGTGGCGGGTGGCGGAGGGGCCATGACGAACACATCCTGCTGCGCCACTGGTGCGCTTTCACCGGCCTTGCGCGAGTAAGTGCTGCGCTCGGTGACCATCGGGGTTGGCCGGACCACGGTCGACAACTTGCCGGAGATGGCCATCACCGTCGTGCGCAAATCCAGCCCGTTGGGTCCTTCAATGCGGATGTAGTTGGTATTGAAAGGGCTGCCGGTGAAGGCTTCCACCAGGTTCGGGTCGCCAACGAATTGCTCGGCTGAACCGGTGACCGGATTGGTCTCGGTGTAGGGACCATTGAGGCTGCGCAGGAACGGGCCGATGTCACTCTTGAGTGCGCCGTCGTAGGTTTTCGGCGAACCGATGCCGATGTCGCGAGTCATGTTGATTGCGCGGCGTCCACCTGCGGGAACGTCAAATATGTCGACGCCGTAGGGGTGGGTGATGGTGTAGACGCCGGCGGTGGGCACGTCCACCCGAATGCGGATGCGGCCAAAACTGATTTGGTCGCCTTCGACCGGGTCACCTCCGCTGAAGGCGGCTTCAACGGCGCTGACATAAATCAGGTCGATGCCTTGAGCGGCATCGACGATTGTGCCGTCGCCGGTGAACCAGAACGCTTCGTCGGGAAAGTTGGACGGGAAGACGACGGGTTGTGTGTCGTCGAAGATCCCGGGGGCCGGCAGCAAGTTGCACATGTACGTCGGTGCGCCCGGTGCGCCGGGCACTCGCGAGCTGGCAGCCTTGGACAGGCAAAGGTCGAGGGTTCGACCGTGAGTATCCTGATACCAGGCGGCGAACGAGCCGTTGTCTGGCAGATAGGGGCCGGGGTCGACGGCAAAAAGCGCCGCGTGGGCAACGCCTTGGGCCAGTGCGCTAACGACCAGTGCGGCCGCGGTTTTGGACAGTAAAGGGTGCATGAGTTAAGCCCTCTATCAAAATGCCTGCCCCATGGAAACGGGGCAGTTGAGTGGGCTTCGGCAACTTCCATACCAACCGGCGAAAACGGCCGGTAGAGGCCCGAGGCACGGGCGTATTACTTACAAACGGCATCGGCGCGCGGTTTTTGGGAACGGGCCATTGTCCCCAGCATTGGGGGTAGATCGGCATAAGGAGGAAGTGGGGGGACGAGACCCAATGTCGGGCAAACGGCCGTTAGTGGGCTATAACCCTATAGGGGAATCGTCGGGAACACGTCCATGGGCATGTCAACTCAAACACTCCTGGCCGAGGAGGGTGATAGTCGCCTGAGCTCGCGCAAGCAACCGTTCAATTTACTGCGCTGGTTTTCGCTTATCAGCCTGGCGGTGATTGGCACGGTGGCGGTGGCGTTGGGGGCAGTGTCCACCCGATTCGTGATTACCGAGAGCGTGCACCGTGATGCGTTGTTGACGTCCCAGTTCATTCAGGCGATTGCCTCGGCCGAGGTGCGTCATGTGTCGATTCCCAACGTGCGGACAATGGGCGAGTTGCTCGACCCACGCCAAGACAAGGACTTTCCCAACGTCGATCCGATGGCCCGCGCCAATGTCCGTGGTGAATTCCTCGACCATATCGAGCACTTGCCGGACGTGATTCTGGCCAACATCTATGCCCCGGACCGCATGGTGATCTGGTCGACCAACCCGGCGTTAGTGGGCACCACGATCCACGCCGACAAAGACCTGGATCAAGCCTTTGCTTCCAAAGTGCCCGTGTCGGCCAGCTATCACAACGTGGACAAGAGCCGCATGGAACAGAAGTTCGTGACGCCCCCGGAATACATTTTCATCGAGAACTACATTCCGCTGTTCGATGCCGACGGCAAGAACGTCACGGCGATGGTCGAGATCTACAAGGAACCCATGGACCTGATCAGTCGCATGGAGCGCGGCCTGGTGCTGATCTGGCTGGCCACTGCGCTGGGCGGCGGGCTGATTTACCTGGGGCTTTACTGGATCATGCGTCGGGCGGCGATTTTGCTGGTGGCGCAACAAAAGCAACTGATCACCAACGAAACCTTTGTCGCCTTGGGCGAGATGTCCTCGGCGGTGGCCCATAGTTTGCGTAATCCGCTGGCGACCATCCGCACCAGTGCCGAACTGGCCCTGGAGTTCGACAGCGGCCCGGCCCACAAGAACATCAACGACATCATCGGTCAGGTGGATCGCATGTCGAAGTGGGTGAGGGAGTTGCTGCAATCCTTGCGTCCGCTCAACGACGAGCCCGAGCCGGTGAATCTGGTGGCGGCGCTGCATGACAGTCTGGTGGCCTTCGAGCATCAAATCGCCAAAGCCTCGGTAAACGTGGGTTTCGACACGAAGCTGACACCGATGGTCCTGAGCCAGCAGGTCCAGTTGACGCAGATCCTCAACAGCTTGCTGGCCAATGCACTTGAAGCCATGGACAAGGGCGGCACGTTAACCATAACGCTGGAGCCGACTGACGCTCATGGCATCAGCGTGGTGGTGAGCGACACCGGCAAAGGCATGAACAAAGAACAGCGCAGCATGGCCTTCCGGCCGTTTTTCACCACCAAGCAAGGCGGGCTTGGTGTCGGGCTGGTACTGGTCAAGCGGATCATGGAGCGGTTTGGCGGTGCGGTGACCCTGGATAGCCGTGAAGGCGAGGGCACGAGAGTCCGTCTGTCGTTTAAATTGGTCCCCGGAAAATGGGTGTGAGCGTTCCCCATTAGCGGGTGTCATTCCCCAGTCGTTTTTCCCTGGCATGGCGAACTTATTTTGATAAGCCATTGTTTTTTAGAGTTTTAATGGTTATGTAAAAACTAGTTACAAATTTGGCGAGCTCCTTGCAGATCCACCACTACCCCCTTCATGACTTCGAGGCGGCTGGTGATGGACAGTAAAGCGCGGTCCCCCTTCAAGTGGTTTGGCCTCCTGACGCCCCTGAGCGTCCTTCTGACACTGACGCTGGGCACCGCGACGCTGCGTGCCAGCCCGATCGACGATGAGCGACAGCCCGAACCGTCCGACCCCTCGGCGTATTACGACGAACCGGATGACAAACCGGCGGCCCTGAACGCTATCTTGACGATGCCGGAGGCCAACGAAGACTCCTTCGAATTACCCGGTGGCGTCAAAGGCAGCCGAGACGACACGCGCAAGGAAAACATCCTGCCACCAGCGGTGCAAACCAGTTTCAACTACCCCTCCAACGGCAAGCCCAGTCCGCTGTTCGGCGCCCAGCCGTTCACTCAGCAACTGATGTTGTTCGAAGAGTTCGGACCGGAAAAACTCGACCCCACTACGCCTGCGGCACCCTTGCCGTTTCCACCGGCGGCGATGGGCCCACTGCCGCAACAAGATCCCACCAGTGTCGCTCGCAGTGCACCTCCCAGTGCCGCACTCGATGCTTTCTTGCGCCAACCGGGGCTGACGCCGTTCCCAAGTCAGTTCTCCAACGTGGTCGATCGCAACCCGTGGCAGGCGCAGATCGAATATTTCCTCAACCGCCGCATTGGCTCGTCGGCTGAAGGTCGTCCGCCAGGAAAAGGCTGGTCGCATCAGCGCTGGAACGAGTTCTACCCGCAAGTGGCCTACAAAACCGTGCAAACCGGGGCAAGGCTCAACAGCGGTTGGCGCGACAGTCGGCAGATGCACGGTTATACGCTGGGTGAGTTTGGTCCCGGTGGTCTCTATCACCACACCGCTGGCGTACCGCTGACTGATGGCACCGCCCAGGGCGTCGATGTGCGCTTTCACCCAAACATGCCGGTGCAGAACCACAACTCAGTGTGGACGTTTGATGGGACCTTGCCACCCAAACTGCTGATGGTGCGTTACGGCCAGCCGGTGCTGATGCGCCATTACAACGGCCTGCCGATCGACCCCTCGGCCAACATGGGTTTTGGATTGCACACCATCAGCACCCACGAACATAACGGTCACGCACCGGCGGAAAGCGACGGCTATGCCAACGCGTTTTTCTTCCCGGGGCAGTATTACGATTATCGCTGGCCGATTCAGTTGGCCGGTTACGACAGCATCAACACAGACGCCCATGATCCGCGCGCGGCGTTCCCCTGCTCGCCGGGTGAAACACTGTGGACCAATGACGATAACCCCAGCCGCAAGACCTGCGAAAACGGCACCATCAAGATCCGTGGCGACTGGCGCGAAACCATGAGCACCCACTGGTTCCACGACCACATGCTCGATTTCACCGCGCAGAACGTCTACAAGGGCAACGCGGCGATGATGAACTACTACAGCGCCCTCGACCGTGGCAACGAGTCGGTGAACGATGGCGTCAATCTGCGTTTCCCCAGCGGCAGCGCCTTGCCATGGGGTAACCGCGACTATGACGTCAACCTGGTGCTCGCCGACAAGGCGTGGGATCAGGCCGGTCAACTGTGGTTCAACCCGTTCAACACCGACGGCTTTCTCGGTGACCAGGTGCTGGTCAACTGGCAATGGAAACCGGCCCTGGACGTGCGCGCCCGCAGCTATCGGTTCCGCATCCTCAATGGCTCGGTGTCGCGTTACTTCAAACTGGCAATCGTGCGTGAGGTCAAGGGCAGCAGCGGCGAGTTCCCCGGTCCTAAAAACGCCGGTGTCTCCTATGCCCGCGTGCCGTTCCACATGATTGCCAACGACGGCAATATCATGGAACACAGCGTGCCGTTCGACGGCACCATGGACCTCGACGCCGATGGCGATAAAAAGAATCACAACGCAATTTTGCCCACCCAGGGCATTGCCGAGCGTTTCGACATCATCGTCAACTTCGCGAAAAACGGCATCAAGCCCGGGGACAAATTATTCGTGGTCAATCTCCTGGTTCATGACGACGGCAAGGGCCCGAAAGAACCCGTGCCGCTGGCGGACGTGCTCTCGGAGAAATACCTGGCAGTGATCAAGCAAACCAGCAAAGGAGCGCAGTGGGACAAGGGTGACCCAGGCGTGGGCAAGGTCTTGCAACTTAACGTCAAGGCCTACACCGGTCAGGACCTGGCCATGGACCCGGCAGCATACGAACCGGCCAAACCGGGCAAAGCCGAAGGCTTGGTGATGATCCCGTTGAAAATTCATCGCGACAATGCTGCTGACAAGGTGCTGCTGGCCAATGCTCGTCACCGGAGCTTCATCTTCGGCCGTTCCGACGGCACCGATGAAGCCCCGTGGACGGTCAAGACTGATGGCGGTTTTGGGTTCCACATGGACCCACGCCGCTTGAACACGGCGACCCAACTGGCCAGTGGCCCCACCGATGCCGGTGCCAGCGGTTTCGGCACTCTGGAGGTGTGGAACATCAAGGCCGGCGGCACGGGCTGGAGCCACCCGGTGCATGTGCACTTCGAGGAGGGGATCATCCTCAGTCGCGGCGGCAAGGCGCCACCGGAATGGGAAAAATGGGCGCGCAAGGACGTGTACCGCATCGGCTCGGAAAACGATGGCCTGGACAGCGTCGAGATGGCGATCAACTTCCGCGAGTTTGCCGGGACGTACATGGAGCACTGTCACAACACTCAGCATGAGGACAACTCCATGCTGCTGCGCTGGGACATTGAAAAGCCCGGGCAATTCCAGCTGATGCCGACACCGCTGCCGAGTTGGGATGGTGTGCGCTACGTGAACTCCGCCGCACTGCCAACCTTTCGCACTGGCGACGGGTTCGGCACCAAAGTGCTGGTCAAACCATGAACCGCGAGGGCGCCGACATGAAACGGCATACGCCGCGCTCCCGCGCCTTGGGCATGCACCTGATATTGATGCTGGTCACCTGCCTGCTGGCCAGTCAGGTACTGATCGCCCATGAAGGAGCACTGTCGCCGACGCAATCGGCGACGCCCTGGGGCGGTGATTACTTCCCCAACACCGTGCTGACCGATCAGGACGGTCGGCAGGTGCGGTTCTTCGATGATTTGATCAAGGACAAGGTGGTGGTGATCAATTTCATCTTCACTTCGTGCAGCGACTCCTGTCCGCTGGAAACGGCGCGTCTGCGTCAGGTGCAGACGTTGCTGGGGGACCGGGTCGGCCAGGACATTTTTTTCTACTCCATCAGCATCGACCCCTTAAGCGATACACCCGACGTGCTCAAGGCCTATGCACAACGCTTCAAGGTCGGGCCGGGCTGGAAGTTTCTCACCGGGGAGTTTGCCGACGTCACCGATCTGCGAAAAAAACTCGGGCTGTTCATCGAAGGCGTCGACAACGGGCGCAGCAAAGACCACAACCTGAGCCTGATTGTCGGCAACCAGGCCACGGGCCGCTGGATGAAAGCGTCACCTTTCGAAAATCCGTGGATTCTGGCCGATCAGTTGGCCAACACGCTGCAGAACTGGAAGCAGCCCAGCGTTGAAGAAAGCTACGCGAATGCGCCCGAAATTCGTCCGCTGAGCAGCGGCGAGGAATTGTTTCGCACCCGTTGCGCGTCGTGTCACAGCCTGGGACCGATGGACGGGCAGGGCATCGGCATGCGCAGCATTGGCCCGGACCTGATCGGCGTCACCCGTCTGCGTGATCCGGCCTGGCTGAGTCGCTGGATTCGCGAGCCGGACCGCCTGTTGGCGGAAAAAGACCCGGTCGCGCTGGCGCTGTTTGAACGTTTCGACCAAATTCCCATGCCCAACCTGCGCCTGGATGAGAACGCTGCGCAGTCAATCATGGGTTTTTTGCAAGAAGAGACCGATCGTCAGCAACCGCTGCAGGCAGCGCAATCGCAATAGCGGCTAAATACTATTATTGGTGCCGTCAGTCTCGATCAATGCCACCTACACTGATCCGAAACACGGCTGAAAAGGCTTGATGCAAGGCATCCGGGAAGGTCCTATGCAGATACCAGAACAACAAAAAATACCTGCGTCGGCTAAGTCGGCAGCAGACAGCAAGGGGTGGCGAGGACCGTTCAATTTGCTGCGCTGGTTTTCCCTGGGCAGCTTTTTCATCATTGCCGCCGTGGCGCTGGGGTTGGGCCATGTGTCCACGCGCTTCGTCGTCGATGAGAGCATCGAGCGCGATTCCATGCTGACGGCGCAGTTCATTCAGGCCATTGGTGATGCGGAAATTCGCCATGCCGGCATCACCGTGAAAAGAACCATGGGCGAAATGCTCGATCCGCGCGATGACAATGCCTATCCCGATGTCGATCCGGCGTCCCGTGCCGCTGCCCGCATAGAGTTTCTCGATCATGTCGAACACCTGCCGGACACACTGTTGGCGGTGGTGTATGCCCTGGATCGCACCGTGGTCTGGTCGACCAATCCGAAAATGATAGGCATGCGCGTCGACGGTGATGAGGAGCTGGACGAATCCTTCGAAATGAAGGAACTCGTGTCCACCAGCTACCACGAAATCGATGAGGAACGTCCCGAGCAGCAACTTCTGCGTGAGCCTCAATATCTGTTCATCGAGAACTACATCCCGATGTTCAATGCCGACAAAAGCAAAGTGATCGCCATGGTGGAGATCTACAAGGAACCCGCCGACCTGGTGGAACGCATCCAGCGCGGCTTCAAGTCGATCTGGCTGGCAACCCTGCTCGGTGGCCTGGCCATCTACCTTGGGCTGTTCTGGATTGTGCGGCATGCGGCCATGCTGCTGCAGAGCCAGCAGAAACAACTGGTCAGCAACGAGACCTTCGTCGCGCTGGGGGAAATGTCCTCGGCGGTGGCTCACAGCTTGCGCAATCCGTTGGCCAACATTCGTTCCAGTGCCGAACTGGCTCAGGAAATCGCCAGCCAGAATGCGCAGAAGAACATCGGCGACATCATCAGCCAGGTCGATCGCATGTCGCGCTGGGTACGGGAGTTGCTGGTGTCATTGCGCCCCATGAACGACGACTACGAAACGGTAGACCTGATGCTGGTCATCGATGACACGTTGAGTGCGTTTGACGCGTTGATTAAACGCTCCTGCGTCGAAGTGCGCTTCACCCCTCTGAACTGTCCGCCGATCGTCAGCCAGCAGGTGCTACTCACGCAGATTCTTAATAGCCTGTTTGCCAATGCCCTGGAAGCCATGCCCAAGGGCGGGGTGCTGAGTATCGATATCGAAAGGCCGCAGCCCGGGCATGTGCGCATGACGCTGAGCGATACCGGCAAGGGCATGACCACACAGCAACAACAAATGGCCTTCAAGCCGTTTTTCACCACCAAACAAGGCGGGTTGGGCGTGGGCCTGGCCCTGGTCAAAAGAATAATGGAGCGTTTCGAAGGCTCGGTCGAACTGACCAGCCGAGAGCAGGAAGGAACCCGAGTTTGTCTCAATTTTAAAGTGGCAACGGGAGGGGACTATGGAGCACAGCATTCTGCTGGTCGAGGATGATGAACTCCTCGCCGAGAATATTCAGACCTACCTTGAGCGCAAAGACTTCGAGGTGACGGTCTGCCACTCGGCAGAGGACGCGTTGGAGCAATTGAACACGGTCGTCCCGGACGTGGTGCTGACGGATAACTCGCTGCCGGGCATGAGCGGTCACGACCTGATCCAGAAGCTGCGCATCAGCGCGCCGGATCTGAAAGTGATCATGATGACCGGCTACGGTAACGTCGAAGACGCCGTGGTGGCGATGAAAGAGGGCGCGTTCCATTACGTCACCAAACCGGTGGCGCTGCCGGAGCTCAAGCTGTTGCTGGACAAGGCCCTGGCCACCGACCGAATGGAACGCACACTGTCGTTTTATCAGGAGCGCGAAGCGCAGAAGTCAGGGGTGCAGGCGTTGATCGGCGAATCGGCACCGATGCAGTACCTGAAAAACACCATTGGCCAGTTACTCGACGCCGAGCGGCGCATGGCCAATACCGATTTGCCTCCGGTGTTGGTCGAAGGCGAGACCGGCACCGGCAAGGAACTGGTGGCCCGTGCGTTGCATTTCGACGGCCCGCGCAGCAAAGGTCCGTTCATTGAATTCAACTGCGCCTCGATTCCTTCCAACCTGGTGGAGTCGGAACTGTTTGGCCACGAGAAAGGCGCCTTCACCGACGCCAAGGACCGCCGTGTCGGGCTAGTGGAAGCGGCCGATGGCGGGACGCTGTTTCTCGATGAAGTTGGCGAGATGGACCTGTTGCTGCAAGCCAAACTGCTGAAGCTGCTGGAGGACCGGACGATCCGCCGGGTCGGCTCGGTGAAGGAGCGCAAGGTCGATTTGCGGGTGATCAGCGCCACCAACTGCAACCTTGAACAAATGGTCCAGCAAGGCAAGTTCCGCCGCGATTTGTTCTTCCGTTTGCGGATCATCTCGATCAAGGTGCCGCGCCTGTATGCCCGTGGCGCAGACATCCTGCTGCTGGCTCGACACTTCCTGACCATCCACGGCAAACGCTATGGCAAACCGAACCTGTATTTCAGCGATCAGGCTGAAGAACTGCTGCTCAGCTACAGCTGGCCGGGCAACGTGCGCGAGTTGCGCAACATGCTTGAGCAAACGGTGCTGCTGGCCCAGAGCGACACCATCGCGGCCCATCAATTGAACGTGTGCCTGAGCCTGGTGGATGAACCGCTGGTGTTCCAGCAAGAGCCGCAACACAGCGAACCGCGTCCGGTCTACAACGGCACCGAGTCGATGAACCTGCCGGAAGTGGAGCGCGACATGGTGCGCAAGATGCTCGACAAGACCGACTGGAACGTCACCAAGTCCGCACGACTGCTTGGCCTGAGCCGCGACATGCTGCGTTACCGGATAGAAAAACTCGGCCTCGCGCGCCCGGAAAAACGCCAGTGGTAGCGCTTATTGCACCAATGGCCCATGACGGCTGAGACACGCGAGCAGGCACGTGGGGTCGAGGACTTCTTTGTTCACGTAGACGCCGCGTTGCTGATCGTAGGAGCGGATGAACACTCGAACCGTGGCATCCGCTACCGTCGGCAATCTTGAGTCGTAGAACGTATGCTGGCTCGAAGTGGGGGTGAAGTCCTGAGGCGCTGTCGGGATGTACGAACCGGGCGGCACCGCGTTCAGTGACGGTGGCACGGGGTGAGCGAAGGGTTGGTCGGCCCCGTAATAGTTGAACTCACTGCTGTAATCGGTAGTGGGTGTCAGGCTGTCGTCCGCGTGAGCACCGGTTGTGGTGATCAGGCAAAGGGCGAGCAGTCGCCTCAGATCGGTTGTTTTCATGGCAGCACCTGCGAAATCGGTTTTTCCCGCATTACCCCAAGGTCATTAACTATAGCTGCCGTACGAGCGCGCGTTCGCGATGCCCGGGTTACAAGATTTGAACAAAGACTCAGTGGGGGTTTTCGAAACGCTGATCTAGACTCGTGCCGGTCAATCAAGACCCCAGTCTGGAGCGCGCAATGGAAATGCCGACAAAAGAACAAGCCATCGCCAGCAACCGCGATGCCTGGAATGACTCCGCCCGACACCATAAAGACACCCCCCAATGGCAGGCCCGTTTGACGGCTGTGAGTGATAGGGATTTTTGCTGCATGGACGACACCCTCCGAGGTTTGTTGGGACACGTGGGTGTCGACGGCAAAGACGTGGTGCAACTGGGGTGCAACAACGGCCGCGAAAGTTTGTCGTTGTTTGCGTTGGGTGCCCGCCACGTCGTGGGCGTCGATCAGTCCGAGGCGTTCCTCGATCAGGCGCGGGAACTGGCGTCACGCTCGCCCCATGCGCCTGAGTTCATCGAGGCAGATATCCATCACCTGCCGACTGAACTTCAGGGTCGCTTCGACGTGGCCCTGATCACTATCGGCGTGTTGAACTGGATGCCGGACATCGGCGAATTTTTCCGCCATGTCGCACAAACCCTCAAGCCCGGTGGCAGCCTGGTGGTGTACGAAACGCATCCTTTCCTCGAAATGTTCGACCCCGAATCCAACGATCCGTATCGGCCGGACAGCTCGTACTTTCGCAGTGAACCTTTCGTGCAGGACCAGCCGATCGTCTACGAAGGCAAAGTCGACCTGCAGGCTGCTTCGTCCTACTGGTTCGTCCACACCCTGGGCGCGATCTTCACCGGCGCCATTGACGCCGGATTGCAGATCAGCCACTTCAAGGAGTACCCGCATTCCAACCGCGAGGAGCTCTATGATCGGTATGAGCAGCAAACGGCGCAGCTGCCGTTGTGTTTTACGTGGGTGGCGCGCAAGCGAGCAGTCTAATCAGAAGAGTCTCTTAGGGCGTCGAGTGATTGACTGAATGACCCGGCTGCGCGCAGAGATCGATGCCAAGGGCGTGAATGACCTTTAAAACCGTATCGAAACGTGGTTTTGCACCGGGTGCGAAGGCCTTGTAAAGGCTTTAGCGGCCCATACCCGAATCCCATAGGTATCCATATGGATACGAATCAGCAGTCAGGCAATTCCTTGGTTGTGTCTGTTTTTTCCCTGAAGTGTGTGGGCTATGGGGTGTCTGAGCGGACCTATTCGCGGTGCCGCTACCGTCCGCTATCCTTGCTCCACGCACATCGAACGGTTTGCCCCATGCTTACGGTCCAAGGTGTCTTCAAAAGCTACGCCACTCCCCAGGGCCCACTGCCGGTTCTGCAAGGTGTCGACCTCACTTTGAAACCTGGCAGCAGCCTCGCGTTGATGGGGGAGTCTGGCAGTGGCAAGAGCACCTTGCTGCACCTGATTGCCGGGCTCGACAAGGTCGATCGCGGCAGCATCCGCAGCGGCGAACATCGGCTGGAACAGATGAACGAAGGCCAACTGGCGAACTGGCGGCGGACCGAAATCGGCCTGGTGTTTCAGCAGTTCAACCTGATCGGTAGCTTGCGCGTGGAAGATAATCTGGCATTCCAGGCACGGTTGGCGGGGCGCCATGATCCGCGCTGGCAGGCGCATCTGGTGCAACGTCTGGGCCTGGGTGATTTGCTGCAGCGTTATCCGGAACAACTGTCCGGCGGCCAGCAGCAACGAGTCGCGCTGGGCCGTGCCCTGGCGTCGCAGCCAAAACTGCTGCTGGCCGACGAACCCACCGGCAGCCTCGATGAATCCACCAGCGATGAGGTTTTGAAGTTGTTGCTGGAGTTGCTCGACGACAGCCCCACCACCTTGTTGATGGTCACTCACAGCCCATGGGTTGCCGCGCGGCTGGCCGAAAAAGTGGTGCTTCACGGTGGCCGTCTGGCTGGCGCGGGCGAGCGCTGAAGTGCGGGTCTGTCGCGAGACCCTGCGGGCGCTGCTCAGTCATTGGCGACAGCATCCGGTGCAGTTTTTCAGTGTGCTGACCGGGCTCTGGCTCGCCACCAGCCTGCTGACCGGCGTGCAGGCGCTGAACAGCCAGGCGCGTGAAAGCTATGCCCGGGCCAGTCAGTTGATTGGCGGCGAACCCCAGGCCAGCCTCAGTTCACCCAGTGGCGCAACCTTCTCCCAACAGGTGTTTGTCGACCTGCGCCGTGCAGGTTGGCCGGTGTCGCCGGTCCTGCAAGGTCGGGTGACGCTCAAGGGGCATGACGACCAGCGCTTGCAGTTGATGGGGATCGAGCCAGTGTCGCTGCCCGCGGGTTCCTCATTGGCCGGGCAGGTGTTGGCGATTGAGCAGGTTGTCGAGTTTTTCAGCCCTCCAGGCAGTACCTGGATTTCGCCGCAGACGTTGCAGGCTCTGGGTCTGCGCGAGGGCGAACGCCCGGTGAGTGTGAGTGGTCAGGCATTACCGCCACTGCGTGCTCAACCCGATATGGCCCCCGGTGTGCTGTTGGTGGACATCGGCTTCGCTCAGCCGATTCTCGGCCTGCCGGATCAGCTGTCACGCCTGCTGTTGCCAAAGGATTTCACCGCGACCCTGCCTGATCAATTCAAGGGTCAGTTGCAGCTCAAGACCCGCGGCGAAGAGAACACTTTGTCGCGCTTGACCGAAAGCTTTCACCTGAACCTCGATGCGCTGGGTTTTCTGTCATTCGTGGTCGGTCTGTTTATCGTCCACGCCGCGATCGGTCTGGCGCTGGAACAACGCCGTGGCTTGCTCAGAACCCTGCGCGCCTGCGGTGTCAGTGCACGAGTGTTGATCGCCTGTCTGGCGATTGAACTGGGCGGTCTGGCGTTGATCGGCGGACTGGTCGGCGTCGCCAGCGGCTACCTGCTGGCCAGCGTGCTGTTGCCGGACGTCGCCGCGAGTCTGCGCGGGTTGTACGGCGCCGAAGTGGCGGGGCAGTTGAGCCTCAGTCCGTGGTGGTGGCTCAGCGGCGTCGGCCTTAGCCTGCTGGGCGCGTTGTTGGCGGGGGCCAACAGTTTGTTGCGGGCCGCGCGCCTGCCTTTGCTGGCCCTGGCCGATCCGCAAGCCTGGCATCAGGCTCATGCGCGCTGGTTGCGGCGCCAGGGTTGGGTTGCCGTGATTGGCGCGGTGATCGCACTGCTGGCGTTGATCTTTGGCGACAGCCTGAGCAGTGGCTTCGTGCTGATGGCGGCACTGTTGATCGGCGCCGCACTGGCGTTGCCGGTGGTGCTCAACTGGGTGTTGAATCGGGTGCTGCATCGCAGTCGTTCGGTACTTGGCCAATGGTTTCTCGCCGACTGCCGTCAGCAACTGCCGGCCCTGAGCCTGGCGCTGATGGCGCTGTTGTTGGCACTGGCGGCGAACATTGGGGCGGGCAGCATGACCGCCGGTTTTCGTCAGACTTTCAGCGATTGGCTCGAACAACGCCTGACCGCCGAACTGTACGTTAATCCGCGCAATCCGGCCCAGGCCAGAGCGCTGCAAACCTGGCTCAAGCAGCAACCCGGACTCACGGCAGTGCTGCCCCACTGGCAAGTATCGATCCAGTTGCAAGGCTGGCCGGCGGACGTCTTCGGCGTGATCGATCACCCGACATATCGCCAGCATTGGCCGCTGCTGGAAGCCTTGGGCGACAACCCTTGGGAACGACTGGCCAAGGACGACACACTGATGCTCAGCGAACAACTGGCGCGTCGGTTGAAGGTGCGCCTTGGCGATCACTTGACGATTCCCACACCGAACGGCACCTGGTGGCCACGGATCATCGGCATCTACGCCGATTACGGCAATCCCAAGGGCCACATTCTGGTCAACGTCAACCATCTGCTGCGCGGCTGGCCGCAGCTGACACCCAGCCGTTTCAACTTGCGCATCGACCCGACGTTGATCCCTGCTTTCCAGACCGCGTTGCAAACCCGCTTCACGCTGGAGGACAGCCGCATCGTCGACCAGGCCCGGCTCAAGGGCTGGTCCACGCAAGTGTTCGAACGCACCTTTTCCGCGACCGCCGCGCTCAATAGCCTGACCCTCTGTGTGGCGGGCGTGGCGCTGTTCATCAGCCTGTTGACCCAAAGTCAGAGCCGCCTCGGGCAACTCGCCCCCTTGTGGGCGCTGGGCGTGACTCGTCGGCAATTGATGCTGCTCAATCTCGGGCAGACCTGGTTGTTAGCGGTGCTGACCCTGGTGCTGGCGTTGCCGTTGGGGATCGCGCTGGCGTGGTGCCTGGACACGGTGATCAACGTCCAGGCCTTCGGCTGGCGCTTGCCGCTGCGGGTGTTTCCGATGCAGTTGTTGCAGCTGATGGGGTTGGCGCTGTTGGCGACTTTATTGGCGTCGGCGTGGCCGCTGTACTCGCTGTATCGCACGCAACCGGCGGATCTGCTGAGGACGTTTGCTCATGAAGATTAAGGTCGGCGTGTTGCTATTGGCGTTATTGAGCGGGTGCGATAACTCGGCGCCCGTTGAGAAAGGCTTCGCGGGGCTGGGTCATCAGGCCGCCGCGTTTACGCCGGTGGTGCCCGGTCGGGTGTTCAGCTTTCCGGCGGATCACGGTCCTCATGACGGTTTTCGCATCGAATGGTGGTACGTCACCGCCAACCTCAAGGACGATCAGGGGCGCGAGTTCGGCGCGCAGTGGACGCTGTTTCGCAGCGCTTTGAAGGCGACGCCCGAAGTCGCTGGCTGGGGTAATCAACTTATCTGGCTTGGCCACGCGGCCGTGACGTCGGCGACGCAACATCACGCCGCCGAGCGTTACGCCCGGGGTGGCGTTGGCCAGGCGGGTGTGAGGCTCGTGCCGTTCGACGCGTGGATCGATGACTGGCGTTTCAGCAGTCAGGGTTCCGACCCTATGGCGGATCTTCAACTCAGCGCCCAGGACAAGAATTTTGGCTATCAACTACGGCTGACCTCCACGCGTCCTTTGGTGCTTCAGGGCGACAAAGGTTTCAGTCAGAAGTCCGAACAAGGGCAGGCGTCGTACTACTACAGTCAGCCGTTTTTCCAGGCCAATGGCACACTGCAAATCGATGGCAAAACGTATCAGGTCAGCGGTCCGGCCTGGCTCGATCGCGAATGGAGCAGCCAGCCCCTGACCGCCAACCAGACCGGCTGGGACTGGTTTTCCCTGCACCTGGACAGCGGCGAACAGGTGATGCTCTACCGCATGCGGCAAAAGGACGGCGCGCCCTACCTCACCGGCACCTGGATCGACGCTCAGGGTCAGACGCAGCTATTGCATCCCGCCGACATCAGCCTCACACCGCAAGACACCGCCAACGTCGCCGGACGTTCGATGCCGGTGCGCTGGTCGATCAAAATCCCCGACAAACACCTCGATATCACGATCCGCGCGCTCAACCCCAAAGCGTGGATGGCGTTGCGCATTCCCTATTGGGAAGGGCCGGTGCAATTGAGCGGTAGCCATGGTGGGCAGGGTTATCTGGAAATGACCGGGTATTGAGTCGGAACTCTCGGCAGGGCGCCATTGACTTGGAACAGCAGCAAGCCTTGAAGACCAACGCCGCCGGCCAGTCCAAAACGGTTGACGTCGTAAGACCCGAAATCCAAGCGAAATTGAAAGAGCTGAAAGTTGGACAGAGTGTTGTGGTGACCTATACCGACATATTGACAGTGACCAGTATGCACTGAAGTTGAGTATTGGCTCTCTATGTTGCGTGTACAGTTTTTGTATAAGAACAATCAGTTTTAATGGTCTAACTGGTGAGTTCGCGGGTCTGTAAAATAATATTTGGGCCGACATTTAATCAATGTTATTTCGATAAATTTCATGTTCATATACTCGGACATATTCGAAAACTTCAATTAAAATACTTCCCGTTCGCCCAGTGTCAGGGCTCTTTACCGGTGCATGGATTGCCAGGCCATTACACTGGGCGAACACCTCCACACTGATCCGCAAACAGGGCAACTCTTGCCTTGCAGCACAACAACGTTATCAACCTGAAACTGACCGTCGCTTCGATGGAGGGCGTCGTCATTGGCCCTGGCGAGTATTTTTGCAAACGTGGTTATGTCGAAGGCATGGCACTGTCATTTGGTGAAGCCCGCAGCGACATCGGTGGCGGGTACTGCCATTCAGTCTTGGGACTGTGCTCTTCTACAACTACACAGGTTTTCAGGCACGTTGTAGTCATTTAAATAATTAAGTTGATGTCCGTTCCCGCATTGAAGCACTGACCCCGGAAGCGCAACGGGTTGTCGATTTCGGCCATGTCGAGCTTGGCCAATGAGCGGAAGGTGCAACGAATGCTGCAGTCTGGAGGTCCAACTCAGCGCTAAGATGAATGAACATCTGCGAGCTCAAGGAGAACGACATGAAAATCCTGATGGTTCTTACGTCACACGATCAATTGGGTGACACGGGTAAGAAAACCGGCTTTTGGCTGGAGGAATTCGCCGCACCGTATTTCGCCTTCAAGGACGCCGGCGCTCAGTTGACCCTGGTCTCGCCCAAGGGTGGTCAACCACCGCTGGACCCAAAAAGCGACGAGCCGGACGCGCAAACCGCCGCCACCGAGCGCTTTCGCAAAGATTCCGCCGCCCAGTCCGCATTGGCGGCTACCGCTGTGCTAAGCAGCGTGAGAGCTAAAGATTACGACGCAATTTTCTATCCGGGCGGCCATGGCCCGCTGTGGGATTTGGCCGAAGACAAGATTTCGATTGCTCTGATCGAAGCGTTTTACCAGGCGGGCAAACCGGTCGCGGCCGTCTGCCACGCACCGGGTGTGTTGCGTCACGTCAAGGGCGCGGACGGCCAGTCGCTGGTTAAAGGCAAGCGCGTGACGGGCTTTACCAACACTGAGGAAGAGGCTGTGCAACTGACGAAGGTTGTGCCGTTTTTGGTGGAGGACATGCTTAAGGAGAAGGGTGGGGTCTATTCCAAAGGTGCTGACTGGGCGAGTTATGTGCTCACGGATGGTTTGCTGATTACCGGTCAGAATCCTGCATCGTCCGAGGCTGCCGCTGAGGCGTTGCTGACGAAGCTGAAATAGGATCAAAAGATCGTCCGAACGCCGCTCAGGCCTTCGGACGATCTTTTTGAGGCGTTAACGGTTAATCGTCCAATGCGGCGAAACATGCCTCGATCGAGCGCCGCTGCATCTCGGCATACAGCGCCAACTCATCAATCGTCGATCGCCCCAGCGCCTTCTCGAACACCTGCCGGTTCGACTGCACGCCATAGTGGGTTTGCGTCGCATCGCCCAGGTTCGACTGAAAAATCCCTGCGGCACTAACCGGCAGGAAATCTTCGTACACCAACGGTTCAACCTGCAAATACCCGCCGCTGAGCAGATCCTCCAGCGACCACGATTTCAGCTCATCGGCCCCCAAACCTTTTTCCGTGACGAAGTAGCGAAAGTACGCCAGTTCCTGTTGGCGCATGCCTTCGTAAGTGTCAGGGAACTCTGCAAAGTGCTGCGCCATCAGCGCGTTGTAGCGGCCGGCGTTGGCTTCATTGGGGACGTCTTTCAATTCATCACGGGCAGCGTTGAGCAAACGGTCATAAAGCGCACGGC
This sequence comes from Pseudomonas sp. Ma2-10, assembly GCF_054330215.1. Lineage (NCBI taxonomy): Bacteria > Pseudomonadati > Pseudomonadota > Gammaproteobacteria > Pseudomonadales > Pseudomonadaceae > Pseudomonas > Pseudomonas sp. Ma2-10. The sequence continues at coordinate 52,411 of NZ_JBTEYL010000009.1, forward strand.
CCTTGGGGGTGAGCGCCGCACCGCGTTGCTCGATTTCGCCGAAACGGGCGCTGTGGCTGCCACGATTCTCGGTTTGATCGGTGAAGGCGACAGGCTCGTCCAGGGCCTTGAAACTGGTTTGGCGCAGCAGGATCGGGCACTGACGGCGGGGCGGGCCTTCGATCACTGCTTTGGGGGTGATGCCGTGGGCAGGCATTTGCGCCTGGACGATGTCGATGTCCAGGGTGCGCGGCGTCAGGTGGTTGATATGCGGGCCGGTGAACGCCACCACGTCGGCAATCAGGCGATGCTGGGTGCTGAGTTTGCGGTACTGCTCGGCGGTCACGGTGGCGGTGTGGTGCCAGCGGAAGGTTTCCAGCGCCTGCTCGACGAAGTCCTGGGCCTCCTGTTCGGTGAGGCCGCCGTTTGTTTCGGCGCGCGCGATAAGAATCAGCGCAGTGGGCGTGAAGATCGAACGCTTATCCAGCACCGATTGGGCGAACGCTCGCAGTTCCAGGTCGTCGATCAGTTCCAGGCGCAGCAGGGAGGTGAATACCCGGAACGGGCTGACCTGCAACGCCGCCTCATGCACCGCGCGAAAAGCCGTGGAGTGCACCGGTACGCCGGCCGGGGTCAAGTCGTAATAACCCACCGGCTGCATGCCCATCACCGCAAACAACCGGGCAAGGGTGGCCAGTTCATCGGCGGTGCCGACACGGATCGCGCCATGCCGCTCCAGGTCCAGGCGCTGGATTTCACCGGTGCTGTTCAACTGTCGGGCGATTTGTGGATCGCTGTCCAGCACGTGACGGTTGGTCTGTTCCACCAGTGCCATCAGCGCGCCGTATAGCGGCACTTCTACGCGGTACATGTCGGACATCGCTTTGGAAAAGCGTTGGCGGATCAGGTCAGGGCTGACGAAGCTCGGGTGACTCATGAAAGAATTCCTGGTGCGGTGACGTAAAGGATGCGGGAAAAGATCGCAGCCTTGCGCGGCGCCGACAAACGAAGAATCTTACCGACTTCATTCTGCAAAGGACTGCATGTTCAGTGCAGCCGCTGATCCTGAGGGCTTTGCGAGCGCAGCGATGCCAAAAATTCCAGATACAGTCGCGCCGTGTTCGTCGGTTGTTCCACCATCGGCATATGGCCGGTGTGGTCCCAGACTTCCACTCGCAGATCGGCGATGCCTTTGCTCCAGATCGCCACGCTGCTGACATCGATCAAGCGGTCCTTGTGTCCCCACAGCAACAGCGCCTGACACTTGATGTCGGGTAGTTTCGGCTCCATCGGCGGGCTGGCGCGCAAGTCCCTGAAGATTTCTTCCAGCTCCTCACATTGCTGTTCGTAGCGTTGCGCGATGGCGTCCAGCACCACCTTGGGTACCCACGGCGGTTCGGCCATGGTCATGGCGTAGAAGCGCTGGAATTCTTCCCGTGAATGAATCAGGAACGGGTTGTGGCCCTTGGCCAAATGCCGCTCCAGGTCGCTGGCTTCGGGGGCGGTAACACCTGCCGGGTCGATCAGGGCCACCGAAACAATGCGATCCGGGTACGTGGCCGCCAGCCACGCTGCCATGTAACCGCCCATTGAGTTGCCGACTACGTGGACTTTGTCGACGCCGCAGACATCGAGCAACTGGATCATCCGCTTGGCCTGCAAGGGAATGTCGTAGCCGCCGCCCGCCTTGAAGCCGGTTTCGCCATGGCCGGCGATGTCGGGAATGATCACCCGATAGTTACCGACAAAGTGCCGGGCAAAACGCAGCCAGATATTCTTGTCGGCGCTGTAGCCGTGAAGCATCAGCACGCTGCTGGACGCTTCGTACGGCCCGCCTTGCCAGGTCGAGACGGTCATTTCGGCGATCGGCACGACAATTTTGTGCAGTCGATACAGTTTGGCTTCTATCGACATGCTCAATTCATAGAGCCAATGACCGATGGCCGGGTAACTCAACCAGCTCCAGGCCACGAAAACTGCGATTGCGACAACCAACAAAAGCATTAGGCATCTTCCTTTTACGTGATCAGGACAGCATGTGATCGTCGGTTTTCAGCGCCCTGGTCAATCGGTGATAGCTGAAACTGAAACCCGCAAACATCGCAATCACATGACCGCTCTTGCTTTGATACCCACTGTGGCAGCCCCCGGACGTCCATACGGAGTGTTTCATTTTCCGGTGGGTCATTTCAGTGTAGGTACGTTCCGCTTCGAGGCGTACTTCGATGCTGCGTAAACCGTGTTCTTTTAACGTGCGGATGCAATCGAGAATGTAATTCATCTGGGGTTCGATGATGAGCAGCGCGCAGGTGTGGCCGATGCCCGTGTGGGGCCGGTGACGATAAACAGGTTGGGGAAGTCTGGCAGGCTGGTGCCGGATACTGGGCCCAGAACGCGTTGAGTTGTGTGCCGTTTTGCCGGTGATCGGGTAGGAAATCACTCAGTCGGTAGCGTTGTAGCCGGCGGACCAGACGATCCGGTCCTGGTCGCCGGTCGCACCGCGTCATCTGTTGCCTAGCGCACAACTGCTTGACCGTGGTTCGCGATCTGACGCGCGTTACCCGGGCGGTTCATCTGCTAAACCGCTACTCCTTGACGCTCATAAACTCTTCTGCCCAACGGATGTATTCCTCAGGCTGCGTATAGGTGTGGGTCAACTCGGTCGCATTCAGGTCCGACGCCTGAGTAAAGATCTGCCGTTGTTCCCGCAGGCTGTCATACGTGGCCTTGATCGCGGCGAAGTAGGCGCCGTGACCATCGATGGTGACCCGCACGCCCAGTTCGGCCAGGCGTTTATCGTCGCGCAGCAACGGGTTGCCGTAGGTGACCAGCATCAGCGGCACGCTCAGGTGCTCGGCGATCTGTTCCAGTTGCTCGAAATCCTGCACGCCCACCATGCAAATCCCGTCCGCGCCGGCGCTCTGATACTGCTGTGTGCGACTGATGATTTCCTGGATCGGCAGGATCCCCGCGTTGGTGCGGGCAATGATTGCCATCTCCGAGTCGACCCGTGCTTCCAGTGCCGCGCGGATCTTGCCGACGCCTTCGGCCACCGAGATCAGGTCAGTGGACTTGCGGCCGAATTGTGCTGGCAGCAGCGTGTCTTCGATGGTCAGGGCGGCAATTCCTGCGCGCTCAAGTTCGACGATGGTGCGCATGACGTTGAGCGCGTTGCCGTAGCCGTGGTCGGCGTCGGCGATGACCGGCAGTTGGGCAACGCGGCCAATGCGAGTGGCCTGCTCGGCAAACTCGCTGAGGGTGATCAAGGCAAAGTCGGGGGCGCCCAGCACCTGCAACGATGCGACCGAACCGCCGAGGATCCCCACTTCAAAACCCAGGTCAGCGGCAATACGGGCCGACATCGGGTCGAAGACCGACGCCGTGTGATAACAGGCGTTGGAGGCGAACAGCTCGCGAAAGTTACGGCGTAAATCTTGATGAGAAAGCCTGGACATATGAGTTCCACCACTGAAACGGGAATGGAAGGGCTTGAGCAAAAGTGTCAACGCCGAAGGAACAAAAGGCTATCACGTGAGCGGGGGAAGGATGATGACGAATTTGCAGAGGCGGGTGGACCACCGTCGGTCATGCCGCCACCGACTGCTGTTGTTGATTGAGCAGCGGCACGGCGCGAACCGAGTTGCCAGGTTGCAGTTGCAGGCGTTTGGCGGTGAGACGGTCGACGATCAGGCTGTTGCCCACCTGCCTGGCCTGGGCGGCGGTAATGCGACAGTTTTCCAGGCGACGGTTATGGATCAGCCACACCGGGGCCTGCTCGTCGGGTGTGCCGATGGCCAGCAGCAGCGGTTGGCTGTCGCGCACGGTGCGGATATTCGAGACCGGGGCTTCGATCACCGGGCCAGCGTCGAAGATGTCGATGTAACCCTTATGGGCAAACCCTTCGGCGGTGAGGATTTTCAGCGCCGGTTCCGTGTTCGGGTGCGCCTTGCCGATCACGGCCTGGGCCTGTTCGGTGAGCAGGCAGGTGTAGAGCGGTTGGCGTGGCATCAGTTCAGCGATGAACGACTTGCTGCCAAGGCCCGACAAGTGATCGGCGTGGCTGAAATCCATCTTGAAGAAGTGCCGGCCCAGGCTGTCCCAGAACGGTGAACACCCTTGTTCGTCGGCGCTGCCGCGCAGTTCGGCGATGAGTTTGTTGCCGAACAGGTGTGCAAACTCGGCAACAAACAACAAACGCCCCAACGACAGCAATCGACCGTTACTGCCGTGGCGTTGATCAGGTCGCAGAAACAGCGAGCAAATCTCCGATTGGCCGGTCATTTCATTGTTCAGGAACAACGTCGGAATCTGCCGTTGAATACCCAGGTCCGGTGACGAACTGACTGTGAGCCCGACCCGGTAGTTGTACCAGGGCTCGCGCAGGCCCACGGCGCCCACCAGGGCACTGACGCCCACCAATTGCTGATCGTCGTCTTCAAGCACGAAGAGGTAATCGGCATCGGCGCGCTCGACTTGTTCGGCGAACGTTCGTTGGGCCCAGCGCACCCGGTGGGTCAGGCGTTCCTCGTTGGCCGGCAGGGTGGTAAAGCCGGGGCCTGCCTGCTGCACCAGTTTGAGCAAGGCGGGCAGGTCGGTGACGTGAACCGGGCGGACAATCATGATGCAACTCCTTCTGCACGCCCGCTCGGGCGCTGTCGTTGGGCGCGGGGCCGGGTGATGCTCACAGGGCGATCAGCCGGATCGGGCTGCCTTCGGTCAGGTTGAGGGCAGCGCACATCTCGGTGCTCAAGGTCACAGGTTGCCCGGCCTGGTAATCCAGATCGGCGACGATGGCGCGATAGTCCATCAGCGAATCGTTGCTCACCAGATAGCTGCCACGGGCATTGATCGGCGCACCCGGTTTGGCCGTGCCAGTCTGGCTCTGAGCGATGGAGCGGATACCGGGAGTGCGCGCATACAACGTCGGACCGCCATCGAACAGGTCGATGTAGCTGTTGGTTTCGAAGCCTTCGCGCTCGAGGATATCGAAGGCCTCCTGGCCATCGGGGTGAATACGGCCGATGCAGTCCTGCGCCGCCTTGGGCAGCATCGGCACGTAGATCGGGTATTGCGGCATCAGTTCCGCGAGGAAGGTTCGGCTTTCCAGGCCGCAAAGTCGCTCGGCCTCTGCGTAGGGCAAGTCGAAGAAATGCTTGCCCACGGCATCCCAGAATGGCGATTGCCCTTCATCGCTGCTGAAACCGACGATCTCGGTGATGACGACTTCGGAAAATCGTGGCGAGTGGGCGGCGATGAACAATAGCCGCGCCCGGGACAGCAGTTCAGAGAACCGGGTTCGCACCAGCGCTGCGTCAATATGAAAACCTCGCAGCAAGGTATGGCCACTGAGGTCGTGGCACAACGACAACGCGGGGACGCCGTGCTCGATGTTCAGCTCCCGCGAGGCGCTGGTGAAATGCCGGTTGCGCAGGCTGTAGAACGGCTCGCTGAAACCAGCGGTGGCAAGGATCTCCGAGCAACCCACCAAACGCTCACGGGTCAGATCCTCCAGCACGAAGAAGTAATTCTCCGGACCATGACGCTCGACGTTTTTTTCGAATGAGGCGCAGGAGTCGAGAATCTTTTCGCGCAGGCATTCGGTGTCGTCCGGCAAAGACGTGACGCCTACCAGACTGTCGCGCGCCAGTTGTTGCAACTGGGGCAGGTCGGTTAACTCGACTGGGCGTAAGACCAGCATGGATGTACTCCTGTATCAAAGGGTTCGGCGGTTAGCACCGAACCTGACTATCACTGTCGGTTTCCACGCGTTAAATCGGCGCTCGCCTGAATGGTTGTCAGACGCCGCTCTTTTTCTTGTCAGACGTTGCTTGGGGCGGGCAGTACCGTGCGGGTGCCCAGTTTGTTCAGTACAAACAGGTAGACCAGGCCCAGGGCAATCCAGATCAGGCCGAGCTTCTGTGCATCGACGCCCATGTTGTACATGATGGCCGCGACAATGATGAAGCCGATCACCGGGCAGATCAGGTGACGGATCACCTGGCCGGATTTCTGCCGACGCCAGTAGTAGTTGATGACCGTCAGGTGCAGCAACATGAAGCCACTCAGTGCGCCGAAGTTCACCAGTGAGGTGAGGGTGTCCACCGAGTTGATGAACAGATAGCAGATCACCAGCGACAGCACGGCCACCAGGTAGATGCTCACGTACGGCGTGTTGTGTTTGGGATGAATCTTGGCCAGTACCTTTGGCAACTTGCCGTCTCGGGCCATGCCGAACAGCAGACGAGACACTGCCGCTTGGGAGGTGATTGCCACCGCTACACCCCAGGCCAGCGCCGTAGACACGGCGGTCAGGGTTGCCAGCCAACTGCCGGCGGCGATTTCAGCAATTTCATAAAAAGCCGTGTCAGCCGATTTGAAACCCATACCGGCCGCCAGATCCGTCGCAATCCAGGTCTGCACAACGAAGATCACGCCCATGACCACCAGCGTGATCAGCGCGGCCTTACCGACGCTGCGGCCCGGGTCACCCTTGGTCTCTTCGGCGAGGGTGGAAATCGCATCGAAACCGAGGAACGACAGCACCGCAATCGACACCGCTTGCATCAGCAGGGCGAAGTTGAACGTCTCGGGGTTGTACAACGGCGCCAGTGTCAGCTGACCGTTGCCGCCGCCACTGTGCAGTGCGTTCCAGGCGTAAAACAGGAAGATCCCCAACACCACCAGTTGCGCCAGCAGAAAGACGATGTTCATCCGCGCGGTGAAGGTGATGCCCCGCAAATTGACGAAGGTCGCGCTGACCAGGAAAGCCAGGATGAAACCGACCTTCGGAATGTCCGGGTACAAATGATTCAGGGCCATGGCCGCATACACATACAGCAATGGTGGAATCAGCAGGTAATCGAGGAGCATCAGCCAACCGGCGATAAACCCTATGTGCTGGTTCAGGCCCCGTTGCGCGTAGGAATAAACCGAGCCGGCAATCGGAAAGGCCCGAGCCATGCTGCCGTAACTCAGGGCCGTGAAGAGCATCGCCACCATGCCGATGATGTAGGCCAGCGGTACCAGCCCCGGTGCCTCGGCGTTGACGTAGCCATAAACACCAAACGGTGCGATAGGGATCATGAAGATCATCCCGTACACCACCAGGTCGGTCAGCGACAGGCTGCGTTTCAACTCTTGCTTGTAGCCGAATTCTTCTATTTCCATGAAGCGGTTCTCCTTGATATGAAAGCAGCTACAAGCTGCGAGTGTTAAGCGATTGCTTTACAACAGTGGTGCCAGGTATTCGGTAAAGCGACTGACGTCTTCAGGCGTGCGCAGCAGGTCGTTGCGCACCTCGATCAACACCGATTCCAGCCCTCGTGCATCGCCGTGGACCGGCACAGTCATGTCGCCCAAGGGGTTGATTTTGTACGGCTCATTCCCGGCAACCTTCAATGGGTGCTGACTCAAGCCATCGATCAATCGCTGGGCATACTCCTCGGCCTCTCTATACAACACGCCAACTTCAAGCACACGGGGCTGGCCGTGATAGACCGGCGTGAAGCTGTGAATCCCCACCACCCTCACCGGGCGTCCTTGAGCGACACGTTCGTCGATCAAGTCTGTCAGGCGCGAGTGAAACGGCTCGAACAGGGATTGCCGACGGTACTCACGGGTTGCTTCCTCCAGGTCCCGGTTGCCCGGCACCTGATAAATTTCGCACTGCGCCGGAATGCTGTCAGGGGCTTGGCGCGGTCGGTTGAGGTCGACCAACAGTCGCGAATAATTAGCCGCCAACAGGGTTGCACCCAATGCTCGGGACAAGCTCTCGGCCAGCGCCAGGGCGCCGATGTCCCAGGCGATGTGCTCGCGGGCCGCCTCGAGACTCAACCCCAGGTCATTTAACCCGGCCGGAATAAAACGGCTGGCGTGCTCGCACACCAGAATCAACGGGTGGCCGGAGTCTTTCCGGCTCAGGGTGTACGCGGGCTCGGTGTACAGACCGAGCTCAGCAGATTCAGTACAGGCGCGCATAGTGCTCACAGCGTTCGGCGGGCGACAGCTGTTCCGTCAGCGCCAGTTCCTTGGTTTTAAGGGCAAAGTAGGTGTCCAGCAACGCGCTCGGCAGGGCTTCAATCAGTGCCTCGCTGTTGCGCAGGCAGTCCAGGGCCTGGGCAAGGGACGCGGGCAGGGCGACGATGCCGCACGCCTGGCGTTGTTCTTCGTTCAAGGCATCGGGGACTTCATCGGTGATCGCATTCAAGGCCAGGCATTGCTCGATGCCCAGTCGGCCGGCAATCAGCAGCGCGGCCATGGCCAGATGCGGTGAGGACGTGGCGTCCATGGCGCGAAATTCCAGGTTGTATTGCGATGCCACCGATTTACCGCCCAGGCTTGTCGTCGGACAGATTCGCAGCGCCGCTTCGCGGTTGCGTTGCCCGAGGCAAGCGTAGGACGCGCTCCAATGATGGGGCTGCAAACGTTCGTAGGACACTGGCGTCGGCGCGGTAAACGCACAGAGCGCCGGCAGGTGATGCAGGATGCCGGCGGCCCAGTGCTGGCCGAGAGTCGACAAGCCATGGGTGGTGCCGGCGTCGTACATCACCGGTTGGCCGGCCAGGTCCAGCAGGCTGACGTGCAGGTGCACGCCGTTGCACACCGCATGCTCCGAGGTCTTGGGCGCGAAGCTCAATTCCAGGCCCATTTGCCGGGCGATCTCTCGGGTGATTTCACGCACGTTCACCGCGCGATCGGCAGCGGCCACCCCAAGGGTCGGGCGACAGGTGATTTCGTATTGATGCTTGCCGTACTCAGGCAGGAACATTTCCGGCTCGACGCCACCGGCACGCAGGGCGCTGAGCAGCCAACCGCCAAACTCGGCGCCCTGACGCTGGGCTTGCAGAGAAAACGCCAGGTGTTCAACGTCGCCGGTGTTCAAGTTGAATTCATGCTCGAACGCCGCATTGACCTGCAAGCCCAACTCGGCGCGATAACGCTCTACCTCGTTGCGCAACACCGTACGCGGGCAGGCCCCCCATGGACGGCCATCGGTTTCGCAAATGTCACTGTGTATAAAATCCAGCGCCGGAGCATTGGCGTCCGGCCCGTTACTGACCGTCACGCGGCTAAGCAAGTCGGGCATCAGCCGCAAATCTCCAAAAGCTCCCCACGGGTTTGCGTAAGCGATGATGTCTTGTGGGGTCAGCGCGCTGTTGGCCGGCACCCAACCACAACCGGTCCTTTGATAGTGCTCGAGTTCGTCCGTGGGAAAGGAGCGTCCGCGTGTCACGCCGATCAGGTCGGTGGTGACGAGGGTGGTCATGGGCAGTGGCAGCAGGCGTTCGCTCATGGCTGCATCTCCTGCAACCGGCCGAGTACAGTCTGGGTGTCGGTGATCCAGCAGTAACCCTTGATGGCGTTCAGGCAGGCCTGATGCCGCGCGGGCGTGTAAGTCGCGCAGGCATCTTCCACCAGCGTCACCAGATAACCGCGGTCCGCGGCGTCACGCACGGCCATGTCCACGCACTGGTCGGTGACGATGCCGGCGATGATCAGGTGCCGCGCTCCGAGGTTGCGCAGCACGTAGTCGATGTTGGTTGAATTGAAGACTCCGGACGAGGTCTTGGGCAGCACGATTTCGTTTTCTGCCGGGGTCAGGTCGTCGATGATCCGCGCTTGCGGGCTGCCCTTGGGCAAGTGCATGTCCGAGAGCTTGTGGTCCAGCGAGCGGTCGCGGCCATCGGCAGTGAGGCTTTCGATGATCGTGTGCAGCACGTTTTGCCTGGCGCTGCGAAAGGCGCTGAGCAACCGGCGCTGATTGGGCACCACCTGCAGGTGGGCGCGGTTCAGGAAGTACTCGGCGTCCGGCCCGTTGAGGTGCGGGTCGAACTGCGGCTCAAGCCAGGCGCGTTGCATGTCCACCAGCAACAGCACGGTGTGATCGGTGACAAACGGCAAGTCCCGGGGCGAGTGGTGGGGGAGCGTGAACATCCTTATTTATCCTCCAGCAGGTGGGTGTCGAAGTCGGACCGCAGGGCGTCGATGCCTTCCAGGCGATCGGCCAGATCCGGACTGCGCAGGGTCAGGCAGGCAATCAACGCCTCGACCTGGGCCAGCGCCGGAACCAGGGTGTCGAAGGCCGATACCGATTCCACCGGCGCACTGATAATCAGGTCGGCCATTTCCCGCAACGGTGACGCATAGATGTCGGTGAACAACACCACGCGTGCATAGCGATTTTTCGCCGCATTGGCCACGCGCAGGGCCTGTGACTGGTAACGGCGATAGTCGAACACCAGCACCACGTCCTGACGCTGCACGTCGAACAATCGGTCGGGCAGTTGCGCGTTGTCTTCCAGGGCGAAACAGCCCGGACGCAGCAAGCGCAGGTGATTGAGTAAATAACTGGCGAGGAAACTGCTGAAGCGCCCGCCGAAGCAATGCACGTGGTGGTGGGTGTCGAGCAGCCATTCCACAAGAATCCGCACATCTTCGGGTTGGGTCAGCGCATGAGTGTCCACCAGCGCTTGATGGCTGTGCGCCAGATATCGGCTCCAGGCGTCGCCTTTCTGAAGATGAGCACGAGGTTGCAACAGGGCGCTGGGGGAGCGGAGGCGGTGGTCCATGTCGCTGAGCAGGGCTTCCTGGAAATCGGCATAACCGCTGAAACCCAGTTTTTTGACCAGTCGCACGATGGTGGGATCGCTGACACCGGCATGTTCGGCCAAACGTGACATCGGGCCCAGTCCGTTACGCGGGTACTGGTCCAGCAAGGCCCGGATGACTTTGCGTTCCGACGGGGTTAGTTCCAGGCCGGGATCGGTGATCAGGTCTCTGAGAGAAGGCATCCGGGCTCCTGCTGGATGGGTATGTCGGTTTCATTTCATAAATTGCTAAAACAGTATTTATGTAGCGGACTCAACATGTCTAGTGAATTTTTCATTGGTTTTTTAAAGCCCCAAAATAGGGCGAAAACCCCGTGGGCCGTGGGCTACATGGGAGTCGACTGAGCTTGTAGGTCATCGCCCATAGCGGTGTCGGATATCGCTGTTTTTTCAGGTGTACGTGAGTTAGAACCTGTGTTTGCGGGATCAAACGAAACGCCCTGGATCGCGCTTCTTGCGGCACAATTAGGCAGTAATTCGCGGCGTGACGCCATTTTCAGTTTCCATCGACAGAGTGATCCTTCGTGCAGGCGACCCGTTTGACCCTGATGTGCCACGCTCGAACCGTCGCACAAAAATTGGCGTATTTTCCTACGAATGAGCCCATAGAGATGGATTGGCAGTCGGCCAAGGGATCACGTCGTACTCAGTTCAAAGGGACGCCGCGACTGGTGTGTGCACCTGAACTGCGAACCCGGCAAACCGCCGAGCTGTTCGGCCGCGACGTGGAGATTGTCGCGGCACTGAGGGATTGCGATTTCGGGCTCTGGAAAGGCGCACGGATCGACGATCTGCAGAAAACCACCGCCGAAACGCTGCAAATCTGGCTCGATGACCCGAATTCGGCGCCCCACGGTGGCGAGTCGGTGGTGCAACTCGGTGAGCGGGTGGCCGCTTGGCTGAAAACGCTGGAGGCCACACCGGGGCACATCGTTGCCATCACCCATCCGTTTGTCATTCGTGCCGCGCTGACGCAGGTGCTGCCAGGCGCGGCGTTCAACCTGATCGACGTTGAACCGCTGTCGGCCCTCGAATTGCGGTTCAACGGCCGCTGGCGCCTACGCTTGCTGGGCACGGAACCTGAGGGAACACGTTGATGAAAAAACTCCTGCTGATCGGCATCGGTGCCGGCAACCCCGACTACATCACGATGCAAGCCGTGAAAGCGCTGAACCTCGTCGACGTGTTTTTCCTCATGGACAAGGGCCAGAGCAAAGACAAACTGATCGACCTGCGCCGCGAGATTTGTGAGCGCTACATCACCGATCGCGACTACCGCTTCGTTGAGGCCCACAGCCCAGAGCGCGAACGTGGCGATGTGGACTACAAGGCCAGCGTGGAAGACCTGAACCTGGCCAAGCAGCAGACCTTCGAACGGTTGATCAGCGAGGAAATGACTGACGATCAGTGCGCCGGTTTTCTGGTGTGGGGCGATCCGGCGTTGTACGACAGCACGATCCGGATCTTGCAGGCGATTCTGGCCTCGGGTCGGTGCGTCTTCGAGTTCGACGTGATCCCCGGCATTACCAGTGTCCAGGCGCTGGCGGCGCAGCATAAGGTGCCGCTGAACCGCATTGGCCGCTCGATTGAAATCACCACTGGCCGACGGCTGGCGGCGGGGCAGGTGAGCGATGCTGACAGCCTGGTGGTGATGCTCGATGCGGAGGATTCCTACCATCAAGTGGCGGACCAGGAGACAGAGATTTACTGGGGGGCCTACCTGGGGACGCCAGATGAAATCCTGATCAGCGGCAAACTCAAGGAGGTGGCGGATGAGATCGAACGGGTGCGTAAGGCGGCCCGGTTGGCCAACGGGTGGATCATGGATACGTATCTGCTGCGCAAACCTTGATCTCCCGTCCAAACCGCTCCCGATACACCGACGGCGGCACCCCGACCACGCTGCGAAACGCCACCCGAAAACTCTCCACCGAGCGATAACCGCAGTGTTGGGCAATCTGGTCGGTGTTTTGGCTTGTGCTCTCAAGCAGCTCGCGGGCCCGGCCCAGGCGCTCATGCTGCAACCAGGCTTTGGGCGGCATGCCGGTGGCTTCAGTGAAACGGCGCAGAAACGTCCGTTCGCTCATGGCTGCCTCACTCGCCAGCTCGCGAACCTCCAGCGGTTCGTGCAAACGCTCGCGCGCCCATTGCATGACGCGCGACAAATCGCCACGAGGCGTAGGACTGACCGGTGTCGCAATGAACTGCGCCTGACCGCCGGTACGTTGCGGCCACATCACCAGCCTGCGCGCCACCGAGTTGGTCACTTGCGTACCGAAGTCCCGCGCCACCAAGTGCAGGCAGGCATCGATACCGGCAGCGCTGCCGGCCGAGGTGATCAGTTGACCTGAATCGACATAGAGCACGTCGGGGTCCACCAGAATGTTCGGATAACGCTCGGCCAACTCAGCGGTGTAACGCCAATGCGTCGTGGCACCGCGACCGTCGAGCAAACCGGTGGCGGCCAGCACGAACACCCCCGAGCAGATCGACAGCAGCCGCGCACCCCGCGCATGGGCCTGGCGCAGGGCCGCGATCAATGCCTCCGGAACCGGGGCGCTGCGATCACGCCAGCCGGGAATGATGATGGTCCGGGCGTCCTCAAGCAGCTCCATGCCACCATCGGCCAGCACCTGAATACCGCCCATGGCGCGCATCGGGCCTTGATCGACGGCGGTGATCCGATGCTCGTACCAAGGGAAGTCGAACTCTGGACGTGCCAGGCCGAAAATCTCCACAGCGATGCCGAACTCGAATGTACAGAGGCCGTCGTAGGCCAGAATCGCGACCAATCCAGGAGTGGGCTGCATTTGGCGGAAAGTTCCCGGTGAGTGTCTTGTGCGCCACTGTAGCCGCAAGCATCGGGCGGATACAGTCTTCTCACACCCACCGAGACTTTGGAGTACAACCCATGACCAGCCTGGTCCGCGAGATCCCCGCCGCCCCATCGGCCATCGCCCTGATGCATTTCAGCAACCGTCTGACCTTCGAAACCGACTGTTCCGACGTTCGCGGCAGCCAACAAGCCGGTGAAGTGGATTTTGTCCTGGTGGACGTGCGCGGCCCGCTCGCGTTCGAGCGTGGCCATGTGCCGGGAGCGATCAATATTCCGGGGCGACTGCTGAGCGCTGAAGGTCTGGCGGCCTACCCGAAAACCAGCGTGTTCGTGGTGTATTGCGCCGGGCCCCACTGCAACGGTGCCAACAAGGCTGCCGTGAAACTGGCGGCGCTAGGTTACCCGGTCAAGGAAATGATCGGCGGGGTGACCGGGTGGCGGGATGAAGGGTTTGAGTTGAGTGTTGCGTTGCAACGGCCTGCCAGCACCGTGATCGGTTGCGAATGTTGATCGTGCTCCGTTGGATTCATAAGGCAACGTGGGCATACGGGCTCTTTTGTAGGCTCTGTCTGAAAAAGGGCTTGTCCTACAGCCTTTGCACCGGCCTGGGGCACGCTTCAAGGGACTCGAATCCGTCGGCCACTTTTCTATAAGTATTTGTCGCTTAAACACAATTTGCCCTCCTGGCGCCGCTCTAGACTGCCGGCCACTTCGGTTTTCACCTACCGAAAGCTGCCAATAAAAGCCTCCGCACACAGGAGTTATAAATGAAGAAGCGAGTGATGTTCGGTGCCCTGGCACTGTCGATGTTGTCCCTGACGGCTGTGGCCGAAGACGCCAAGCCGATCCGCCTCGGTATCGAAGCCGGTTACCCCCCATTCTCGATGAAAACCCCTGATGGCAAACTCACCGGTTTCGACGTGGACATCGGCGACGCGCTGTGTGAGCAGATGAACGTGAAGTGCACCTGGGTCGAGCAAGAGTTCGACGGTCTGATCCCGGCGTTGAAGGTCAAGAAAATCGACGCAATCCTGTCGTCCATGACCATCACCGACGATCGCAAAAAGAACGTCGACTTCACCATCAAGTACTACCACACCCCGGCGCGCTTCGTGATGAAGGCAGGCACCGACATCAAGGACCCGCTGACCGAACTCAAAGGCAAGAAAGTCGGTGTGCTGCGCGCCAGTACCCACGACCGCTTCGCCACTGAAGTGCTGGTGCCGGCCGATATCAGTCTGGTTCGCTACGGCTCCCAGCAGGAAGCCAACCTGGACATGGTCGCCGGTCGTCTCGACGCGATGCTGGCCGACTCGGTCAACCTGGATGACGGTTTCCTGAAAACCGACGCCGGTAAAGGCTTCGCTTTCGTCGGCCCGACCTACGAAGACGCCAAGTACTTCGGCGGCGGCGCCGGTATTGCTGTGCGCAAGGGCGATACCGCGCTGGCAGAAAAATTCAACACCGCCATCACCGAAATCCGCGCCAACGGCAAGTACAAGCAAGTGCAAGACAAGTACTTCGACTTTGACGTTTACGGCCAGTAATCACGCCGTTCAAAAAAGTGGCCATCGCTGACGCGGTTGCCACTTTTTTAGGTTCTTCACGGATTACCGGGAAAGACGCTCTTGATCTTCATAAAAACGAACTCGAAACCCAAGGTCAGTTGCAGGGCGTGATCGAACTGGTTCCGGTGGCCAACCCCATCGGCCTCGATCAGCACCTGCAAGGTGTCTGGAATTAGTTGACCACTACCGTTTGCCATCGATCGCGGGCGCTACACCCAACCGGGCATCGGGCAGGTGAAGGTCGCGGGGCAAGGTCAAAAGAGATGGTAGGCTCTGCCCTGAATCCTGCATGTGTGAAGGAAGGTTTATGTTTAAGTTTCTCGCTCTGCTGACACTCCTGGCGTCCGCCGCCGTCCACGCTCAGACCCCGCTGCAAACCGATCTGCCGCTCAAGTACCTGGAGCAGGCCAACCCCGAGTCGCGCAATCAGCCCCTAGTGATTTTCCTCCACGGTTACGGCAGTAACGAACAGGACCTGTTCGACATCAAGGATGAGTTGCCCGCGTCCTACAACTTCCTGTCGGTGCGGGCACCGAGGGTGATGGAGGAGGGCCGTTACAAGTGGTTTCGCCAGAAGGGCAATGGTGCCTACAACGGTGAGACCGATGATCTGAAGACCAGCGGTCAGGTGCTGCAGGATTTCGTCGCACAAGCGGCGAAGAAATATCACACCGAACCGAACAAGGTGTTCCTGGTGGGTTTCAGCCAGGGCGCGATCATGTCCTACGAAGTGGCCCTGCGTCATCCCGAGGCGGTGGGCGGAATCGCGGCGTTGAGCGGACGGATTTTGCCGGTGCTCCAGTCCGAGCTGAAACCCGATGAAAAGCGCCAGAAGCTGGCGATTTTCATCGGTCATGGCACTGCGGATAAACGCCTTCCGTACAGTGACGGCACGGACGCCGACAGCCTGTTGCAGAGCCTGTCACTCAAGCCTGAATTTCATGCCTACCCCGGCGTGGGTCACACCATCAGTGCCCCCGAGATGCAGGACTTGAGCGCCTGGTTGCAGCGCCTCAATCCCTGATGCTTACTTGCCGGAGACGATCTGTTTGACCAGCGCCTCGTGGCCAGCATTGTCGCTGAGGCGGGAAATCACCTGAACGATCGCCATGCGCGTGTTGGACGCGGCCATCAGCGTGGTGTCGAGGGTTTTGCCGCCGCCCTGGGTGGCGGTGCTGTCGATCTGCCGCAGCCCCAGGCCAGTACCTTTCCGGGTCAGGCTTTTTTCACTGAGTTTGGTGAAATCCGGCAGCGCCGTGGCTTGTTCGGTGGCGAAGTCAGACGCCGCGGAGTCGAGGAACTGACCGTCGTTGTCTTTGACATTGAGGCCGCCGGGGAGGGTGTTTTCAGCGGCGATCACTACGGTTTTAGTGGCTTGATTGGTGTACATGGTGCCCGTTGCCCCGGCGGTGCCGGTGGCCGCGTCGCCGGCAGGCAACGGGTTGGCAACGAAGCCTTTAGGCAGGGTGAACTTGAATTTTCCGCCGAGCATCGAGACGTTCTGTGCGGGGACGGTATCGCTGACAGAGGCCTTGGCAGCCTGCGCATTCAGCGCTCCCAGACTGGCAGCCGCTGCCAACAACAGAACGACGGCTTTTTTACTCAACAATGACATTCAGAAGCTCCAAGGGATGGTCGGTCTCGCGGTGGGGGGCGATCATCCCATGGAGGTTGTGGCGCATTCCAGCGCAGTCTAACGGACGGTCACGTTCCTTTGGCCCGCAATTACCTATGGCTACTTTTGGACCCGCTCCAACCAACCACTCCAGGTGCCCTAAAAGCAAGGACGTCCACAAAAGGTGAGTGCCTCGATCTCATTGAGCACCCCTATCAGAAATAACAGGTAGGGCGATTTTTCGATCAGCGGTCGCTGAGACATTTCAGTAGTCCGGCAGGATTTAAAGCGGCCAACGGGTAAGGTCCCGCCCCCTGGGGAAAATGTCGGACGCTTCCTCGATCTTTGGAAAGCTTTCATGTGTTTAACGTACGCGTTTAAAGACACCCGCTGTTACGTCCTATCGGCTACAACACCTTGCGTCGTTGCCTACGCGTACGCCAGAATCCGCCGGCTTGTGCGGCTGTGGGGCGGGCTATATCGTTTCCCTGTCACTGAAAAACAGTGATCGGGTTTGGTAGCCCGCTACGAAGTCGCATGGCAACACCTTATGCAGTCTCTTTTCGGGACTCTGCTTTTATGGTGGTCATGCGTGGGGCTCCATTGTGAGCGCCGGGTTTTCCCAACTTCGACCGGTCTACCAACCCACGTATGGCCGCCACCCTTCGTTTGGTAGCGAAGGTGATGGCTCCTCAATATTGCAAGTTGGAGTTTCATCTATGTTCAAAGTAACGCCCAATCCCCCAAATACCAGTCCGCTACCCTACGACGTCTTTCGTGATCTTGACCCCAAGAAAATGACAGAGGCGGCCGACCGCGCACTCAGCTTCTACCTCGACCCCGGGGCGTCGAAAACGCAGATACCGCCCCGCAAGCCCAGCGCCATTTTCACCATCGACGCAGCGGTGGATGACGAAACGTTGCTCGTCGAGGCCTGCGAATCGTTGGCGTCCGCCAGCGCCATGGTCAGCGACCTCACCGACTTGACGGACGGCCCACGACGCCAAACGATGCTGGTGCTGCAACGGGTCATCATGTTGGGTGAGTTAGCGGTCAATCGCGTACTGGATAACCACAAGCCGGGGTAGTCGCCAGGCGGGTAGCGAGGGCGCATGCGTCCTCGCTGTTTAGCAGCATTCAAAGGTCGCGACCGCGACAAGCTTCCTTATTGTTTTTTGGTAATGCCACCGACGTAGAACCGCAGATGATGGCGCGCGGCGCTCTCTGCGCTCAGGCCACGCGGCTCTGTTGACCGCTGCTCTCCATTCGGTAAAAACACCGTCAACGTATCGTACGCCGGGCCCTAGGGCCGCCGGTTTGCGAAGTTCCCCAGTCTACTCACCCACATGCAGTCGCCATCTTTTTTAGCCGCTCGGTTACGTTATGGTGGCTGTGAGAACGGTCTACCGTTTACATCAAATCGGCCTCTTTGTCGGTGACCTCGCACAGATGCGTCCCTTTTTTTGCAAAAGGGGGCGGCGTCATTTAAAGCCCAATGAATGACGCCCAACGCAACAGCCCATCCTCCGGGTGAAAGTCCGACCTCCCGCCCCAAATCCTCGATTCGAAAAACGCTACGCTGTTGCGAGCACGGCCTCATATCAACGTCCTGCTAAAACACCATGTCTGCGCTAACCCACCAATGCGAAATTGCACTCCACTTGCCCACCCGTTTGCATTCGTTCTGACCAGAGTGCATCGGATTTTGCCAGTACGCTTTGTAACCATGATCGGCAGAAATCGGCCAAAAGCAGTCACTTATGAGTACCTGCTCTCTCGCACTACTAGACTGAACCTACATAAAGCCATGATTCCAAAATCGGGAGAATCGCTTTTTCGAAGGCAGAGAAAAGCCCGGCATTTCAGCCGGGCTTTGCATAGCGCTTTAAGCGCGCCGTTTGATTGCGACCTTCGACCACAGGGTGAAGGCGACTGGTGGTGTCCAGCCTGAGTTTGATATGTGCTCTTGCAGGCACAAGTAATTACTACCTTCGTAAGTCACGCCATCCTCCTTGCGATACCGATGGTTCAACTGCCACTCGGGGAACTCTGGATCAGTGATGTCTCCAGCAGTTCGAACGCTCAAGCTCTTACTCGGAAGCGACTCATTTCCCAAAGAATCTGTTGCCGTGACAAAGTAGCTGTACAGAGTGTTCGGCGTTAGACCTGAGTCTTCCAGCGTTAAAGTCGCCGCATGGCCTATCGCAGCCCCATTTTGGTACAACGTGTATGTCTCGATCAGACGAGGGCCGCTTGAAGCTCCCCAACTCAAGGTCATACTGATCTCGGTTACGTCCCTGGCGGACAGATTTTCAGGAGCCGTTGGCCGATCACCAGGCTCCGACTCGCCGTGAATCAACGGGGCGTAACGATTGTAGAACTCCCAGTTATAGGAAACATTGTCCCTGGTAATGCCATCGTCCCAGTTGATCGACCAAGTCATCAGCCCTTTGATGGAATGGCCGGCAGCGTCGAGACGCTTGAATGCATTTACCACAGCAGCAGGATCAATCACATAGCCAGTGGCCGCAGCATCATTGTTGGCCGGTAAGCCAATGACAAATTTATCTGCAGGGATGGCGATGTAGTCCCGGGTGCCAGTCACCAGGCTTTCGGTCAGGTAGTAGAGGAAATCCTCTTTCATCTCATCATTGTTCTGCGCAATCCAGGCACCTTGACCACCGTTGGCCTCCTGAACCCAGATTCCATCGCCACCTTGGTTGTAGTACTGAGGCGCGATGAAGTCGTAGTACCCCTCAAGGGCCTGAATGTAGCCAACATACTTGCCGCCAGCTCTGAGATAGGGAAACTCAGGTGCCATGCTGATGATGAAATGTTTCCCTTCGCCCCTGTAGTGATCCTTCACCAGTTTCAAGGCTGCAGGCAGCACCGTCCTGTTGCCAGCGAAATCAATGGCGTTTTGCTCAAGGTCGATATCCAACCCATCGAAGCCGTAGATTTCAACCAACCGGATGATCTCATTTGCCAGAGGTTGTTCATCCCCTTTGTGCAACTCGATATGAGCGTCGGCGCCACCCAATGAGATCAACACAGCCCTTCCCTGACTGTTCAACATGCCCACCTGACGGCGAAACTCGTCGTCGGAGAGGTTATAGGGTTTGAAAGTAGGAATGCCCTGGCCTTTCATAAAAGCCACAGCAACAACGTTGTAGTCCTTAGGTACATCCACCAGATCCAGGTTGGCAAACTGCCCACCTTGATAACCGTCACTATGGCCGGCTGCCCAGTTATGCCAGAAACCCATCAGAATTTTTTTATTGGCAATGCTAGGCATCAAAGATGCGGAATCACTTACTTTGGACTTCAGCCAAGAAAAATCAATTTTGGTCATTGTTCTATTCCTTCAGAACTGTACTAAGAGCCGTACATGGCCCGACTTTATTTAAAGTTCACATCAAACGCCTGATAGAACGCATTGCCGGTATCAGCAACAACCCACAGCAGGACAATAACATGATGACCTTGCTTACCCATTGGCAGTTTCACTTTATGTTCAACCTTCGCCTTCAATTCGGCGGCATGCTCGTAGAATGGAACCTGAGTATAAAAATCATCATAGAAGGACTTTGGCTCAAGCTGAGCGCGGCTGATACGCTTTTCAGGATCCCAGCCATCCTTAGTAATAAACCAGCTAAAACCCCGAGTCACGTGAGGCATGGTGTATACCCATTTGACATGAAATGCCTGGCCCGGATCGACATTCAATAGAGGCCAGGTAAATGGGCGATTTAGTTTTTGGCTCATTTCCTCGTTGGTGAAGTTAACGCAGTCGCGTTCATCAGTCTGGCCACCGCTGAGGATATAACCATCCGCCGGTGGTACCAGGCTCGCGGTGTCAGTCTCATAAGGTCTTGGGAATGGGCCAGCAGTCAATGACGGGAAGTTCTTACCTCCTTCCATTGCATTAGCATGCCAGTCAAGAATAAGGCCCTCGTCTGTAGCAATAGCAGAGCGACTAGGAGGGGAAATTACACGACCGTGTTTCAACTGCGGGTTGGATTCTGGCTTATTCATTGGTTCATTACTTTGATTAATTGATCTCCTCTCTAGAGGAGAACTCTCAGGCTAGCGCAAGGTGTTGGATTGTCCACCATAAAAAATAAATAAAACACAAGCTGTGTTGACTTTCCCAGCACCCGCCACCCCACCTTCTCCACACAAAACAAACGGATAAGAGGTATTACCAAATCAATAGAAATCTATAACCTTTCGAAATATGCAGTGGTCAACTAATCCCAGCACGAGTCAGATTGGGCTGACGCTCTTGAGCATAGTGATCTGTGTGTCCCAGCAATTTCCCCGGCGACTCACGCTCTGGCGCATTCGATAACGCCACAGCCGCTGGCGAAATACACGACTCGCATACTGGGCGACCCTTGAGCCCAAATGTAGGTGTTGTCGCCGCACCAGACCTGGTTAGGGGCTGGAACACTAGCGCCATATAGTAAAACGCTATATATCGCTCACCAAAATAATATAAGCCCTAGTAGATCACTGCCTATATTAATGAGCGGCTGTATGTCATTTATATTCTGAGGGAACCAGAATGAGTAACTTTTCGAACGATCTAAGCGCTAGCCCTATCGGCACACATCTTCGAATTTGGGGACAATTCCCTGGTGCTACTAGTCAGCAGTGCTTGCAGGGAAAGTTAATAAGTGTAGATGTTGCGGGTGGATACGCTGTTCTTGAGTCCACTACCTACAGCGACAAAACGTATAACGTCCCAATTGGTCAAATCAGTTCAATTCAAGGAGGCCATACAGGATCTGGTGCATCGGGACCTGTACAGGCACCAGACAAAGTGTTTAATCCCACCACTGGTGAGTGGCAGGATATAAACTATTATTAAGGATTACAGTTGCTAGCAATGCTGTCCGGTGACGCTCAAAATTCGGTAGTTGCTTGCCAGTAGGTCGTCATCGGAATCAGCATTAAACAATCTCAGCTCGCAGAATAAGAGCTGAGATGGCTGTGAAGATTTTTAAATTAAAATGATAGCCGTGTCCACTAACCCGTAATCGGTTTGACTTTGTTTGCAAGGCCCAGAGCCGTGGCCGAATTGATTGTAAATCCCCCCGCATTGTCAGGTATCGGTGTCGCCCCATGCTTATGGGTGGCGATCGCCGTGTTCATTTGCTCTACCAGATCCAGCAGTTCGCACAGCACCTGCAACACATTCACCTCGCTCGATCCGATCCAGGTCTTGGGTGCCTCCAGCCACTGGCTGATGCCTGCCACGCTCTCGCGTAGACCTTCAATCCGCTCCTGCATGTCGATTGATCCGCCCATCCCCTAATTGCCCGCCCTACTGAAGTTTCGGGCAAGTCACTTAGCCCAAAGCAGTCCTCCGCGACCGTCTGCTTTGGGTTGAAAGCAGCCAGTCGTGACCGTCCGGTTTCGACCCTAAACGGACGCTCGCCTTAGCCTGCGTTCAGATTGAACAAACAGGCCGCTCACCCAGCCGCTCTACCAACCTTACGAGATAACCATCGGGGTCCTGGACGATGAATTCGCGCTGGCCTACTTCTACATTGTCAGCCCGATACCAGGTGTCTTTGCATTCTCGATAGAGTGGAAATCCAGCTTGACCAAGTTTTTGGATGATGGGTGCGACAGCCACAACGTCAATCTGTAGGTTGATTCCTCTTCCAAACGGCTTAGTCAGGGGCGCAGTCAGCCATTGGCCTGCGTCCGGGTCAACTTGCTCAAGCATTACTTGAGCACCGTTCGAATCGAGGTAAGCGAATCCGTCTTCTGGGCGTTGATAAGCTACTTCGAGTCCCAGGCAAAATACCCAAAAGGCCAGGCTGCTATCTAGGTCGGTGACCATTAACTCTGGAACCAGTTTGCTACGTTCGAACATGAGATGACTTCCATTTCAATAGGCTCATTCTCCGGGGGTGGGCAGTGTAAATAGCTGATTCGCGAAATCAGGCTCTGCAGTTCTGGCACAGGAGAAGGTGGCGATCATGATGCACGGTCGGCTGAGTATTATCGAGTCGAGCTGCATGGCTGCTTCTGGCCGCTTTCTGCCTGTCCTGAAGGGCTACAGACAACCCGAAATGGACATTCGGCTAAGAGAAAACTCGTGAATCAGCTTCCGATCCAGAGCATCGTCTGCACCGAAATATGCGGATGACTTTCTAACGGCTCCCATTCATCCAGGAAAGCAAAACCCTGCTTGAGATAAAAGCTCGAGGCTCTTGCATTGTCGGGTGATACATCGAGAAAAACGCGATCAAATCCTTCCGCCGCAGCGCGAGCTTTCACGACCTCTACCAGCTGAGTTGCCACGCCAGAGCCCCGTGCAGCAGGTTCAACCCACATCCCGATCAGGTTAAAGCGATGCGCGCTACTGACTGCGGCACCAATCATTCCGACAGGCCTGTCTTTCTCGAATGCCAGCCAAAATGCTGTTCCGGTTGATGAGGCTCTTACTTTCCACTGTTCGTCAGTGTATGCGGCCGCAGTTTGATAACTGACACCAAATGCCGTTGGCGTGTCCAAAAGCGCGGCGAGTCGGACTTTCCTCAATAGCATCCAGTCTTCTGTTTCCGTTGATCGAATGTCCATGTTCTTCCTTGATGGATTAGCTTCACCTCAACTTCTCACGAGGAAGAGTAGGGGGCAACTTCGTTCGCGTCGCGTTCGCCCGCTTTTGGCCGATTTCTGCCTGTCGCGAAGGACTGCAATCGACCCATTGCAGACATTCAGAAATGTCTGCAAAAGCGGTAAATCCCCTGAGTGGGTAGGCAATGCCTCCTTCATTCACTGACGTTTCATTTAAAAAACCCGTCCACTCCCGGTCCTGATAACTGCCGGTGGTCGATTCCATTTGCCGTGCCAGTGCCTGCAAATGAGGCAGCACGTTGTTGGTGAGGTCCACGGGGGTACGCCGTGAACGGTTGGAGGCGAAGCTGATCGCAGCCACCACTTTTCCGCTCGGCACGGCGACAGAAATGGTCCCGGGTTCCATCTCATTTATGGCCAATGAGTAATCAGGTTAATCGAATCGACCGACAGGTTGCGTTCGGAAAACCAGATGGTGTTCAGGGCCGCTAACGCCAGACCGGCAACAAGCCCAAGGAAAACAGTACATGTGAAGCCGCACTGATCACGCCGAAAAACAGCACCAGCGCAATCATGGGGTGGCCGCCCCACACGCGATATCGCGGGCTGCCAAAGCGTTTGCGTGATGCGCTGGCCAGCAATGCCGGGGTAATCACGGCCCAGAGGGTCGCCGCCAGACCGGCGAAACCGATTGCATGGATAAACCCTTCGGGCCACAACAGCCCGCAGAGCATGGGCGGCAGGAAGGTGGTACCTGCGGTTTTCAGGCGACCTCGCGGGCTATCGTCAAACCCCAGCACGTCGGCCAGATAATCGAACAGCCCCAGAGTCACGCCAAGAAAGGAGCAGGCGACGGCGAAGTTGGAAAAAAGGCTGAGGAATACGTCGATTTTCGCGCTGTTGAGCATGGCCCCCAACGCGCTGATCAGTACGTCGATATTACCGCCACGCTGAGCGATGTCCTTGAACCCGTCCCGGGGAATGTTCCCCATGCTGCACACCATCCAGACGACATAGAGACCCAGCGCGATGAGGGTGCCGCTGACCAGGCAGGCCCGGATACGCTGCGGATCTTTGCCGAAGTGTTTCATCAGGCTGGGCACGTTGCCGTGAAAGCCGAAGGACGTCAGGCAGAAGGGCAGGGTCATCAGCAGGTAAGGGAGGTAGTGGCTGTCCGTGGCGCTGCGATTGAGCAGCGTCGCCGGTTGCACATGATCGAGTAACCCGCCGAAGGTCAGGAAAAACGCGATGATCTTCGCACCGAAAATCACCGTGGTCACCCGGCTCACCGCTGCCGTGCTCAGCCACACAATGACCGATACCGTCAGGGTGAAGTACAGGCCCCCGGCCCGCGTTGACAGACTCACGCCCAATGACTGGGCGCTGTGATGAATCACTGAACCACTGGCCGAGATGTAGGCGTAGGTCAGCGTGTACAGGACAAAGACGATGCTCAAGCCGTTCAACACATTCCAGCGATGACCCAACAGGTCTTTGGTGATCGTTGAAAAACTGGCACCCGGACGATAGTTGAGGTTGGCCTCAAGAATCATCAACCCGGAATGCAAGGTGCAGAACCAGGCAAACAATAGGACCGCGACGGAGCCATAAAACCACAGGCCGGACATGACGACCGGCAGCGAAAACATGCCGGCGCCGACAATAGTGCCACCGATCATCATGGCGCCGCCGAGCACCGAGGGCGACCGTTCGAGAGCAACGGGGGGAGCGGAAGAGGACGTAGAAGTGTTGCGCATGGCAAGGCCTGCATTTGAATTATTAGAGAACTGTTCTTTCAGTGGGCGAAGAGGTCTGCGTCAGAAAGGATCGGCGCCATGCAGCGTTGCCGATGATGGCGCCGACAGCGCGTCAGCGCATGGCCAGCAAGCGTGACAACTGACGGGCTCTCTCCAGCAGCAGGCTGTCCTGCCCGGGCAACGCGTCGAACGAAAGGCCGACCGGTAGCGAGAGTTTTTCCGCTACCGGAACGGTGACGCTGGGCGCCGCCAGGTTGCTTGCCGGGTCGGTGTTGCGCACGAACGTTTCGAAGTTGCTTTCTGCCTCGCACTCCTTGAGTAACGGTGCTGTGCAACTGACGGTGGGGTACGCAATGACATCCAGTTGATGAGAATTGAACAGACGACTGTATTCACGACCCAGCTGCAGTTTGCTCATCAAGGCCTGTACATAGTCCATGTAGGAAATCGCCGGGCTTTCGAGTTGTGCCGTCAGTATTTTCTTGATATCCGGGTCCTGGATCTGCGCCAGGATGCTAAGGAATTGGTCGCCCCAGCCTTCTTTCATCAGGAAGCGCGGGAAGTCGATGAAGAACTCATAAATCGGCAATGGGAACTGAATGCTCTCATTGATTTCCCCGATCAACAGGTCATCGACCGGAACCAGCTCCACGCCTCGATCTGCCAGTACTTCGATCGCCGCGAAGCAATCGTGTCGGACTTTTTCGTCTAGGTTGGCCCAGAAGAATTTCTCCGGTATGCCCACCCGTAGCGGTCTGTTGTCGTCCAGCGCAGCGGGGAGGGCCCCGGTCAAGTGACCGTGGATGAACTGA
Source organism: Pseudomonas sp. Ma2-10 (assembly GCF_054330215.1). Classification (NCBI taxonomy): domain Bacteria; kingdom Pseudomonadati; phylum Pseudomonadota; class Gammaproteobacteria; order Pseudomonadales; family Pseudomonadaceae; genus Pseudomonas; species Pseudomonas sp. Ma2-10. Next base: position 78,179 of record NZ_JBTEYL010000009.1, read on the forward strand.
CAGTCTTGCAGTGTGCGGGTCAGTAGCCCCGGCGTGTCCTTGGTCTGGGAAACGGGCACGATGCCGTCGACCGGGTAGCAACCCGTGGTGGGGCGAAACCCGACGATCCCGCAGAACGCAGCGGGGATGCGCACCGAACCGCCGGTGTCGGTGCCCACGGCGCAGGGCACCAGGCCGGCGGCGACGGCTGCCGCGCAACCGCCGCTGCTGCCGCCGGCGCTGTAGCGCTCGTCGACCGGGTTGACCACGGCACCGTGGGTTCGGTTGGCTGACGTCACCCCGAACGAAAGTTCATGCATATTGTTTTTACCAACGGCCCTCGCCCCCAGCGCCTTGAAGCGCTCGACAATTCCGGCATTGGACAACGGGTAATAAGCGGCCAGCCCCGGCGTTCCTGCGGTGGTCGGCATGCCGCTGACATTGATGTTGTCCTTGAAGGACACGGGAATGCCATACAGGCCCGCCTCCCGATCCGCGCCGGGGGCGCCTTCGAACGCCGCCGGATCGAACGTGATGAAGCTGTTCAGGTGTTGATGATCTAACTGTTTGTCGCGCAGGGATTGGTGCCAGGTGTCGAGGCAGTGACTGCCACTGCGAAATCCGCTGACGAGTTCTTCAATTGAATGCTGGCTGTACATAAAACGGGTCTCGGCTATGGGGATGGAGGCTTGCGATGAAGGCGTCAGCAATAGCGGTATTGAGCGTGCAGCCCGTCCAGCGGATTGTCGGCAATCAAGTCGCCACCTAGACTACTGATCACCGCACAGGCACCGTTGAGCGCTGTTTGAATGGCGCCTTCCGCCCAGCCACCGGTGAAAGAGCAGCCGCACCCGGCGAGGTACAACCCCGTGTCCTGTTGTGGGTCGAGGGCCGTTTTGAATTGGTAGAACAAACGCTCCGAGTAAATATCGTCACCCGGAAAGTTGAGTTTGAAGGCCCCCAGCGAATGCTTGTCGGTCAGCCAGTCATACTCCAGGACGTAGCGCTGGTAGTTACCATCGAGCGGTAGCAGGTGGCTGGCAAACTCTGGAGCGCTCATGGCCAGTTCATCGACAAGACGCAGGCAGCGCTGAGCTTTGTCGGTCATTGAAACCATCTTGTGGGAGTCGTCTTCCCAGGTGTAGCTGATCAAAACCACGCCCCAGGACTCAGGATCCTGAGGCGCGTAATCGAGGCAGTACACGCCCTTCACCAGGGTGTCTGTCTGGATGTTCTGTGGCAGGCCGTGTTTCAACCAGAACTTGTCTTTGGTCAGGACGAACAGCTTGGACGAACCGACCATATGGGTCTCGTTGATCGCTCGCGCCACATCACGATTCACGAAGGCCTGGTTCTGCGTGAGCTTCATGTTCACCTGCAGCGCCCGGGTGGTGGTCGTGGTAATTACCCGGTCGCAGGCATAGGTTTCGCCATTGCTGCCGGCCAGCAGGATTTCACCGTTATCGCCCTTGTTGATGGACTCGATGCGGGTGCGACAGATTCGGTCGCGCAGGGGCATGCCGTTGAATGACGTATCGGCAATCAACTCCGACAGCGACGAGATGCCCATCGGCACCAGCCGTTGATTGACTTCGAGGCCATTGACCACCAGCCGCAGAATTTCGGTAAAGGAGGCGCGGTAGACCGATTGGAAACCGCCCGAGCCAATCCCCAGCGACCCGAATAGATGGAAGTCTTCGGGTTTGCGCCACTGTTGTCCGCCGGGCGGGTTACTGCCGGTGAAAATCCGCACCATGGCCGAATAGAACGAACTGTCGCCGAAGCAATCCAGATAGCACTGCCATTCCGGCTGCACTTCCGCGTAGTTGTGTTGTTTGAGTAACTCGGTCAGTAACAACGGTGGCGCCAGGCAGGTGCCGTCATCGAAGGTCACGCCGTCTTTCAAAAACGCATTCCAGCCCTGATGGACGGTGCTGAAAATCGCTGGTGGCGGCTGCATGGCCGCCCAGTGATGAGTCTCGCCGCGGTAGTGAATTTCAGTGTCCACGACACCGGGGTCGGGAAATGCTTCAGTGGTTTCGATACCGAAGCGGTTCAGGTAGTGAAACAACCCGACCTCGCTGGGAGGAAAGCGCATTGCGCCCATTTCGGCGATGAATTGCGGGTGGTCGTCGTCAAAGCGCTGGGTCAGCAAGCGCCCGCCCAAGTGTTCCTCGGCGGCCTCGAACAGCGTGACCCGACGGGCGCCTGCACGTAGCAGTTCGTAGGCGGCGACCAGCCCGGTCAGCCCGGCACCGACAATGCCGATGTGTCTGTTCGCCGTTTCGGGTGGCAAGTAACCGATCGCATCGACAGCATTGCGCAAAAACTGGCCGTAGTCGTACAACAGGTCAACATACGCAAAGGAACAGGGAAATGTGGCTTCGTCGAAGCCGGTACTCATAACGTTCACGTGTGATTCTCGATAAATCAGATGATTAACTGCAGGCTTTCAAACGCTCGGGAGGGGTTGAGCAGAAGTACTTTTTTGCCTTTGATTTTCCAGGTCCCTTCGACGTTAATCAGTTGATGTTCGACGGTGACCGGGAAATGCCATTCGCTGTCACCGCGGGCTTCGCAATAGAGCATGTTGGTGCTACTCGATGCGCTGAGATCATCGTCTTCCAGGTGGATCAACGAACGCTGGGCGATATGCAAACCGCGACTCTTGGGCTGTTGCGAGTAGTTGCGCGCGTTGGTCAAGCGGTTGATGCGCAACGTGGTCAGAAACCGGTCTTCATACAGCAGCGAGGACTCATGGAGGGGGCTGGTCTGTTCTCGCCTCAACGGTATCCAGTAGGTGTATTCGGGAGTCAGCAGTTGTTGCCAGGCACTGAAGTCTTGCTGGTCCAGCAGCTGGATTTCGCTGGCAATCAACTGTTCGATCACGTGTTTATTGTTCTGGTGGAGTTGCATGGTTTTCCCGCATCAAGTGCTGCCAGCTGTTGTAAAAGTTGCGCATCGCCATTTCGCTGGTGCCCGAAACCACCTGGGTCCGCTCATAGGATTCGTTCGATTCAAAGAGTCGTGCCACGTTGACCCACTCGTTGGCGTGACTGCGCAATCCCTCCGTCGCCCGCTCGTACATTTCCACATCGTCGTGGGCCACCATCGAGCAGGGGGAATTGATCAGGTTGTTGTACTGGACGGTTCTTTCCAGCAACTGGATGGGGGCACCCAGCAACTCGAAGATCCATGACTCGACCACCGTCTCCTGGGCGCTGATCGGCTTGATCACCCGCAACGTCTGGATCGGTCCCTTGACCATCAGGTTCGGGAAGTAGACGGTGTTGTGTCGGGTGTCTTCGAGAATCTCGGTGGCCTGGCGTTCGCCATAGCTCTGGACCATCAAGTCCCAATACCCCGGAATGTCGGCATAGGCTTTATGGATCGAGTTGCTGACACCGGTATGCCCATGGCCGTTGGGCCACGTGCGAATGCCCATGTTGGCGAAAAACTCGTAGGACGCCATGAACGGTGAGAACAGCTCGACCACCATGGGCGAAGGGCTGGACTGGTCGCTGGTTTCCTTCCACAAGCGAATCGCTTCGCCCGCCGAGGACTCGTGGGCAATCATCGGATGACAGGTGTCGGTCTGGTTATCAACGACCATTTTCCAGTTGCAGCGATGTCGGTGCAGGAGCGGCTGGCCAACGATGCGAAGCTGACCCAGGGGTGAGCGCAGCACCATGTTGTCCAGTGTCGATAATGACTCGCCGAAAAACGTGTTGAAGTCGATGCCTTCCGCCTGGAGGCGGACAAACACAAAACCGCGATAGTTCTCCACCGCCGCGACGGCTTGCATGCCTCTGTGGGCAGAGCACGTGCTGAGGTCGCAATCGTCGTATTCCTTCTTCACCGGAATACTCAACAGTTCGCCATCGGTCTTGAATGTCCACGCATGGTAAGGGCAGCGGATGAACCGGCCGACGTTACCGCGAGGCTCTGCCAACACTTTTACGCCTTTGTGCGGGCAGCGGTTATGCAGGACAACAATCTCGCCATTTTTTTGCCGGACCATTGCCAAGGGTTGTTGGGCAATGTCGGTGGTGAAAAAGTCACCAGGCTGCGGGATCAGACTGTCGTGCCCCACATAGCACCAACTGGCGGCGAAGACGCTGTGTTGTTCTTGTTCAAAGAGCTGTTGATGAAGGAAGAGCGATTTGTGCACTTCTCTGCCGTTGAAGTAATTGTCCAAACGGTTGTCCTCGTTAGATCGCCAGCTTCAGGCGTTGGCTTTTGGCCCGCGAGACGCAGGGATAAATCGTTGTGCTACAAGCGGCTTCTTGTTCGCTCATGATGAAATCGCGATGATCGACTTCGCCCTCAACGACCTCTATTGCGCAGACGCCGCACTCACCGCGCCGGCAGTCATAGAGCGGGTCCAGGCCGGCCGCCTCGAGCGCCTCGAGCAAGGATTGATCGGGATTAACGTTGACGCAGATCCCCGACTCGACGGCGTCAATCACAAAGGCCGACGCATCGTCTTCACGGACCACATTGAAGATTTCAAAATGGATGCGCTCGCGCGCCAGGCCATTGGCCTCTGCATGGCAAAATACCTCGTTGAGCATCGATTGCGGGCCGCAGACGTAGAGCCGATCGTGTGGTGCCAGATCGGCCAGCACCTGGCTGACAGAGCGACGGCCCTCGGGCTGATTGGAGAAGTGCAAGTGCAAGCGTTCCTGCAGCAGTGCCTGCATTGGCAAGGCATAGGCCGCGTCATCGTCGCTCCTGGCGAAATAGTGCAGGTGGGCGCTTCGATTCAATGACGTCAGGTGTTGAAGGATCCCGGTCAGCGGCGTAATGCCGATGCCGCCGGCAATCGCAATGTCCCTACCGACGTCTTCAGTGAGCGGGTAGGTGAACGTATTGAACGGGCCATTGAGCTGCACCGTGTCGTTGACGGCCAGCGAACGAATGTAGCGACTGCTGACCGAGTCGGCAGTGAGCCGGATGGCAAAGACGACGCTGCCTTGCTGCGTAGTGCGGTCTGCCATCTGTACCGCCGAGTAGTGCCGCCATTCATTCAGTTCGGGGATGAACCATTTGAAATGTGCGCCCGCTGCCGGCACCGCACACCCCGTTGCTAGTGGGCTGACGGTGATTTCTTTTATCGAGGCCGAAAGCATTCGGCAATCAGTGATTGTGTAGTTCATACGAGAATCAGCTTTCATGGCTTAGCGGCGTTTCATGCAGGTAGATCCATTGGGCGTTGTGGTGATGCATGCCAATGATCGCCACCGAAACCCGTGAGCTTTCGCGCTGGCCGAGGCGATGGGTTTCCTTGTAGCGAATCGCCACGCTGTTGCCTTCCTGCCAGACCGTCTGCAGATCGCTGATGACGATCTCCAGGCCTGGCTTGGCGCCGACTGCACCTTTAAACATCTGTTCGACTGTCGCCCGGCTGACAATGGCGGCCGATGTGGTGACCATGGTGAACTGCTCGGCAAAGGCCGATATCAGAGGTCCAAGCGTGGCCTGCCCCTTACCGTTTGCGTCGGTGAACAGGGTGTGGATCAGCTCGTGCACGTGATGAATGCTGTGGTGCGCCTGTTCAACTATTTTGTTGTGCATGACAGTCCTTTTGAGTGTTCAACTGACTCAGTTGAAAGAGTGGGAACAGGCCCACCAGCGCGGCGATGGCAAAGGTCACGTGGTAGGCCTGGGTGGTATCGAAATGCTTCAAGAGCAGGTTGAAAACCATCAGGAAGAGGGCAGCGCCGATGCTGAATGACATCTGTCGGTTGATGTTCCAGATGACACTGGCCTTGTGGGTGTCATTGCCCTCGAAGTCCATCAGCGACGTGGTTTGTGCTGTGTTGGCACCGATGCCGCCGCCGATCCCCATCAAGCTGTAGGCGATGACGATCACCAGAAAGTCTGAGGGATCGTTCACCAGTAACAGGGTGGCGATGCCGGCGCTGTGCAAGAGCATGCCGAGGGCAAACAGCCGCTTGGCGCCCATCCGGTTATAGACCCGGCCACAGATCAGCATCGCGATGAATGCGCCGATGGCGTAGAGGATCATGAACATCCCTGTCAGTCGGGCGCTGAAGTGCAGGGTGTTTTGCAGGAAGAAGATGCTCATCAAGTTGACCCCCGTGAACACACCGGGAATCGCGTAATAGATAAAGATGGAGGTGCTGAGTTTTTTGCTTTTGAGCAGGCTCAGTTCAATGATCGGATTTTTGCAGGTGCGGTAGTGCAGCCCGTACAGTACGACGAACGTAACGCCGGCCATGACGAAGAGGGCGGCCACCCATGCCGGAGCGTCGCCGCCATACAACGACATGCCCATCAGCAGGCTGCCGAGTGCAGCGCTGACCAGCAGCAAGCCCTTGATGTCGGGTCTGGGCAAAGTCGTCGGTCGCGCTTCGTTGATCCAGAACCATGACAGCAATGCCGCGATCAGTGAGAACGGGATGTTGCTGTAGAACACCCAGCGCCAGGAGCTGCTGTCGACGATGCTGCCGCCGATGGTCGGTGAAATGGCGGGCGCAATCAGGGCAACGGCCATGACCAACGTGGATATTTTCGCCCGCTGCTCGCCCTTGAACAGGTTGAACGTCAGTGCCTGTCCGACAGGAATCAACAGGCCGCCGCCAATCCCCTGGACGAAGCGCCAGATCACCAGCTCGTTGAAACTGTTGGCCAGCCCACACATCCACACGGAGGCTGTAAACACGATCATCGAGGTGGTGAGGATTTCCCGACTGCCAAAACGACCGGCCAACCAGGTGCTGACCGGAATGATCAGTGTCAGCCCCAGAATATAAGCGTTAGCCACCCAGGCAACGTCTGAAGTACTAACGTGCAGCGCTGCCGATATACTCGGTAATGCGACCGCTGACATAAAGATATTAATGCAGTCTATAAAAAAGCCGATCAGGAATATCAGTGCAACTTTGTAGCGATAGGTCATGTTGTTTCCCCTTTGTCGCAAAGCATAGAGGCGGTGGACTTGAACTGTCGATACGACTATCCTTGAAACAATGTTTGACGGGATTTAACAGTGAGCCATATTTCTATGCACACTCATCTTAATCGGGTCCAGACATTCCTGGCCGTGGTCGATTTTGGTTCTTACACCAAGGCTGCCAATTACCTGAGCATCAGCAAGGCCATGGCCAGCCTGCATGTCAAGGCGCTGGAGGACGTGCTGTCAGCGACGTTGTTGATTAGAAATACCCGAAATATATCCCTCACCGAAATCGGCCAGGACTTTTATGAAGAATTCAAAGGTATTGTCGCGGATATCGATAATGCCTTCGATAATGTATTAAAAGGGCATAATCGGGTGTCCGGAAAGTTGCGCTTCAGTTCCACCAGTGAATACGGCGAGGCCTATATTCTTCCGTTGATACCGCCATTTATAGAGCGCTATCCGGAAATAAAAATCTGTTATGATTTCAACTCGTCACTTAATGATCTGGTGGCGGAAAAGTTAGACTTGGTAATCCGTTTAGGCAATTTGGCGGACTCGGCTTTCAAGAGCCGTAAACTGGCGGATTATGAAATTGTCCTGGTGGCTACCGAGACGTTTCTTGCACGTCACCCGGTGCAGAATCCTCAGGACCTGAATTCGGTGCCGTGGATCGCCAACAGCAACCTGCAGGCACCGACCCAGTGGACGTTGAGCCATCCGCACTTGGGGACTGTCGAGATCAACGGGATCAATCAGTTTGAATCCAATTCTTCCACGGCCATCCGCTCCATGACGTTGTCGTCGCTAGGCGTCTCGGTGCTGCCCGCCTGGGTGATCAAGGACGATATCGCCAGCGAGCGGCTGATCCGGTTGTTGCCCGACTATTCGCTGCCCTCGCAGTCCGTCAACGTGGTGTTTCCCAACAGCCCGCATTTGCCCCACAAATCGAGGGCATTCATCGATTTCCTGTTGCTACATCTGGCGCAGTAAGCACCAAATAAAAGCCCCTGAATCGGGAGATTCAGGGGCTTTCGTTTAACCGGATACTCGTCTTGACTGAGCAAGCCCAATGTCTGCTATTGGCCCAGAGTGTGTAAAAACGCTTCGCCAAAATTGAAGTGCGCGCGTCTACGTTAACTCTGAAATTTATCGGCACGTCAGCAGATGTGGAGTTCGTGTAGAAGCGCGATTTACAGTCCGGTTTTGAGTACCTGTCGTGCTAAAAAACGTTTTTACACAGCCTCGGCTGTTAGCTGCCCTCCGCGAAGGGCCGCTATGAGTCGAAAGCGCCCTGTGTGTACGGCTGCAGTTAGCCGTAAGTCTTCTTTCGCGTTCATTTAAGTGACAGTGCAAAATGCCATCATTCAAACCCCCATGCTAGTGCGGTTACCATCCGCTCTCTGCAATGACATGGAACAGGGAAATCAGCACTGCAATTAGGCATTGTCCTACAGCCAGCGCTTGAAGCGCCCGGTAACGCTGCCCAGCTACAGGCTGGAATTCCCCAAAGACGAAAGGAAGCTGCATGTCCGGCTATGTGCCAAAACCAGCTTTACCCAACGCCAGTAACGCCAACAGCGGCGTAGAACCTGTTGATATCCATGCCCAGCGTTGGGCGGAATACAACGACCTCCCACCGAAGGAAGATGCCAAGCCCAACACCGTTGGCTGTGTGTTCGCAAAGAGCTGCGACCTTCCTGACGGTGTGATCGACCACAAGAAACCAGCCGGATTTATCCCTGTCGAGAAGGTGGCCAACTACGGCGAATTTGCCATTCTCGGTGGTCGTGAAACGGATGCAGACGGAAACATTCCCCTCAAGAAAATCAGCGGTAGCACCCTACCCGCTGCAATTGGGACACTTATATTAGGTGGGGCAGCCGTTGCTGCCAGTTCGTCCTGTGGCGCTTTATGTACTGCTAGCGGTGTTGCAGTGGGAACTGCTACTACAACAGGAGCCGGCGCCGGGGCAGGCACTGGCGTTGTGACTGCTGGCGTAGTTGCCGGGTTCTTGGGAGGAATGGTTGCGATGTTGTGGCCATCGAGCTTGGGCGCTAGCTCCTTATATACAGAGGATCAACTTCGCTCACTCAAGCAGGCTCGAACACGTGTCCGTCTGCACATCGAACAGCAGGCCGATGGCACGTTGAAAGGCTACGGGTACAACACCTAGACGCGCGGCGAATGGGAAATGATTCCCGTAGTGGAGTTCGTTGTTCAAGACGCCAAACAAGTGGCGGACTTTGGCGATGGTGTGACACTGATATGGACGCCAGCCGTTGACCCATCCAGCACTTCAGGGATTCCACCGTTGGAGGGTGCGCCCCAAGCGCCACAGATTTGGATTTATCCGCCCACCGAGCAAGCGGATAACATCATTGTCAGCCCGATCTACCCGGACGAATACCGGGACTTCATCCTTGTGTTCCCGGCTGGGTCTGGCATTCAGCCGCTGTACATCGTGATGAATGTTCGCAAGCCCCCCGGTACTGTTACAGGTCAGGGTGAAGATGTTACGGGTATCTGGCTTATCGGGGCTAGTTCGGGAGTAGGTGTTCCAATTCCAAAAGAAGTGGCGGATGCACTGAGAGGGCGAGATTTCAAAAGCTTCGATAAATTCAGATCCGCACTTTGGGAAGCGGTTTCAGCATCGGCTGCGGCTGATCAGTTCATCAAGCAGAACGTTAGCCGTATGCGCACAGGCAGAGCCCCAAGGGTAAGAGAAACCGACAGCGTGGGAGGAAGACTGTCCTATGAGCGACACCATCTCGAAAAAGTATCAGAGGGTGGTGGCGTCTACGACGTTGATAACCTGCGGGTAAACACGCCAAGAAACCACATTGATCTTCATCGGAACGAATAGACCAACACATGACAGACACATTGCTGAAAAACAGCTTCTCTGAGTACACCGAAGCGGAGTTCATCGGGCTGCTAGAAGAACTCGCCAAGGAAGACGAAGAAGCCGAGAACGATGATCGTGCAGACCTACTTCTTCTGCATTTCAAGAAGATCAGCCAGCACCCAGCGGGGTCAGACTTGATCTACTATCCGGAGCCCGGAGCAGATAACTCCCCCGAGGGCGTGACGCAGATTTTGAAGGCGTGGCGTGCTGCCCAGGGCTTACCGGGCTTCAACGGCGAGTAACAACTCTATGCACCGAGGGTTGACCGACCGGGAGTGGAGGGGCGCTCCAGGAAAAACAAGACTGTCCTCTTTGGCGGTCGGATGAGGGGTTTTGGCCGGTTCTATTGCGGTAGTTTGGCGATCACCTTGATCTCGAAGTCGAAGCCGGACAACCAGGTCACGCCGATAGCGGTCACCGTCGGGTAGGGCGCTTCGCCCCAGTACTCGGCCGCTACTTCCCAGATAGTGTCGAATGTCGAGTCGGGGTCGACCATGAAGATGGTCGTGTCGACCACATCCTCGAAACTACCGCCGGCTTCGGCCAGGATCGCGTTGAGGTTGGCGAAGGCCTGGCGCACCTGTGCCGCGAGGTCCGGCTCGGCCGAACCATCCTTGCGGCTGCCGACTTGACCGGATACGAACAGAAAACCGTTGGAGCGAATCGCCGGCGAGTAACGGTGGAGCTCGTACAGTGCATGGCGGTCAGGCGGGAAAACGACATCACGTTTGCTGGTCATTGCATACTCCTTCGGGGCCATCGCGGCCCGCTGTTTACGATGGAGCCACTGTAAAAAGACGACCACCCTGAATAAACAAGCAACTCTGGTCATGACTGTTTGTAGAATCCAAACTATCCAGACCCGAGTGAGGCATGAAATGGACCGTTTCGATGCAATGCAGGCCTTTGCCCGAGTGGTGGAAACCGGCAGCTTCACCAAGGCGGCAGCCACCCTGCACATGAGCAAGACCACCGTGACGCAGCTCGTTCAGCAACTGGAAGCGAGGCTGCGCGTGCGCCTGCTGAACCGCACCACACGCAAGGTCAACGTCACCGCCGATGGCGCGGCCTACTACGAGCGCGTCATCCGGCTACTGGTCGATATGGACGACGCCGAGACCAGCTTGTCCAGCGCGTCGATGACACCGCGCGGGCGGCTGCGGGTGGATGTACCCAGTCCGCTGGCGCGCATGCTGCTGATACCCGCCTTGCCGGGGTTCTTTGCACGCTACCCGGAAATCCAGCTGAACTTGGGCGTGAGCGATCGCATCGTCGACATCATTGGCGAAAACGTTGACTGCGTGGTGCGCGGCGGCGAAATCACCGATCAGTCCCTGGTGGCAAGGCATGTGGGCGATCTGAAACTCGGCATCTATGCCGCACCCGGCTATCTGCAGCGCTTCGGTACGCCGGCGCACCCCAGTGAGCTGGAGGAGGGCAGGCACAGTACCGTTGGCTTCCTCTGGTTTCGTACAGGCAAATCCTTGCCCTACGTCATGCAGCGAGGTGAGGAACGCATCGAAGCCCAGGGCCGACCGCAACTGACGGTCGATGACGGCAATGCATACCTCGCCGCCGGCTTGGCTGGCTTGGGCATGCTCTGGCTACCGCAGTACATGGCCAAACCGCACCTGGTCAGCGGTGAGCTGCTGCCGCTGTTTGAGGACTGGCACATGGCGCCAATGCCGATGTACCTGGCATTCCCGCCGAATCGCCATGTCAGCGCCAAGGTGCGGGTATTTATCGACTGGGTAATGGAATTGATGGCCGAGCATGCGCCGGTGGTTGAGTGAAACAGGTGCAAAACCATTCTAGATGTCCGCTCGTGGCCGTTCTCTGCCGGTTATATCCACGAAGCGTGCTGGTCCAATCCGATGCAAATGACTGGTCGAGTCAGGGGTATTCCTGCCTGGCATGCAAAACGGCCACGATCTCGATTCGATCCGTCACCCGGTAGACCGCCCAGTGATCATCGAGCGACGCCTGCACTTTGGCTCGGAACCAATGGTCGTAGCTGGCGGCCTGCTCTTCGGTTTCAAACTCTGAAACGATGGGGGAAAGTTCGGCGCTCATCGTGACCTCCGGGATCACTGCCTAGCAGTCCAATCGGTATGTGGCTCACGAAGTGCACCCAGCCAAGCACCACGTGGCCCCATCGCTCTACCTGATGGGCGCAACCACACTAAACCTCTCGCTTGCGACAGCCAACCCCTAAAAGATGTCGGACGCTTCCTCGATCTTTGGAAAGCTTTCATGTGTTTAACGTACGCGTTTAAAGACACCCGCTGTTACGTCCTATCGGCTACAACACCTTGCGTCGTTGCCTACGCGTACGCCAGAATCCGCCGGCTTGTGCGCCTTGGTGCCGGGCTTTATCGTTTCCCCATCGCTGAAAAACAGCGATCGGGTTTGGTAGCCCGGATGTAAGGAATGCACAGCATCACCATTCGCGGCTTTTTTTTCGTTTCGCATTATGGTGGTCACGCGCAGGGCACCTTCGGGTGCGCCGGTTTCCTTATGTCCCGGTCTACCAACCTGCGTATGGCCACCACCCTTCGTTTGGTAGCGAGGCTGGTTGGCTCTTTGTTCACGGCATAAGGAGTTCTAACTATGTTCAAAGTAACGCCCAATCCCCCAAATACCAGTCCGCTACCCTACGACGTCTTTCGTGATCTTGACCCCACGAAAATGACAGAGGCGGCCGACCGCGCACTCAGCTTCTACCTCGACCCCGGGGCGTCGAAAACGCAGATACCGCCCCGCAAGCCCAGCGCCATTTTCACCATCGACGCAGCGGTGGATGACGAAACGTTGCTCGTCGAGGCCTGCGAATCGTTGGCATCCGCCAGCGCCATGGTCAACGACCTCACCGACTTGACGGACGGCCCACGACGCCAAACGATGCTGGTGCTGCAACGGGTCATCATGTTGGGTGAGTTAGCGGTCAATCGCGTACTGGATAACCACAAGCCTGAGTAGTCGCCTCGCTGTTTAGCAGCATTCAGGCGGCCTGTGGTCACTCAGGAGGGGCCGATCAGACCCCACGTCGCACCGGATAGCTCTTGATCACATCCAGAAACTCAATGCGACGCTCGCTGGCCAGTCACTGCGGGAGCAGCTGTTCATACGCCTGGCGAAACGTTCCGGTTTGGCCCGCAGGTAAACGATAAACGCGACTTGATCACTCATTTCATCGCCTTCGCACGCTGGGATTGGGTTGTTACGCCGGGTTCTGCGGGAACAGGTAGCGACGGGTTTCCTCGTCAAATTCGGCCCTAAGCACCCGTTGCTCTTCAAGACCATGAGCCCGCTGGGCGGCGGGACGGGCGCTGATTTCATCGAACAGGCGCTTGACGTTCGGGTACGCCGCCAGACCGTTCTCACCGAGGATGTACGGCGCGTAGTTGCCCCAACCCCAGAGCGCCATGTCGGCGATGCTGTAGGTGTCGCCGGCCAGGTACTGATGGTCGGCCAGACGCTGATCGAGCACGCGGTAGTGACGTTCGACTTCCTTGAGGTAGCGGTTTTTCGCATACGCCAGGTCTTCCGGTACGTGGTGCAGGAAATGCACCGCCTGGCCGGAAAATGGCGACAGACCGGTGGCGATGAACATCAGCCACGACAGTCGTTCGGCTTGCCCGGCCACGGAGCTCGGCAGGAAGCGCTGATGTTACTCGCCTTTAAAGGTAACGACGCCGATCAATTCGTAGGGCGTTTGCAGTGCTTCAAGCAGACCGCTCCAGCGTTCACCGACGGTGCTGGCCAACAACGTGACGGCGAGGGTGAGCAGGGCGCCGGCAAGCATGCGCAACAGCAGTCTGTCGGACTTCGGCGCCGGGCCCGAAACGATCGGCTGTACCGAGGGAAACAGATACGGTGCCGCCAACAGAGCCGTCGCGGCGGCGATCACCGAGAACACCAGGGACGGGGGAATCAACGACAGCACAACAGCCGCCGTGGCCCAGACCAACAGCGAAATGACTAGCGCCCACGGCCACTTCGCGCGTTGTGCGACCTGAGTGAGACGGCAACGTTAGCATTGCGGACGGTGGATTGCTCTATCGATCAGCTGATTTTGTATACAAAGCTGTTGCCCCTTGGGGGGGCAGGGTGAAACGTCTAAGCTGCCTCCCTCCCATTTGTGTCTGGATGTTTGCGTGAAATTCAGTTTGCCCAAAATCGCCACGGCGCCGTTCTGTCCGCCGGAAGTGGCCGGCAGCGTTGCCGTCGATCCCCGCGCCTCGTTCTTCAATCGGATGCTGCGCTTTGCCGGTCCTGGTTTGCTGGTTTCCATCGGCTACATGGACCCGGGCAACTGGGCGACCGCCATCGAGGCCGGCTCGCGATTTGGTTACAGCTTGTTGTTCGTGGTGCTGCTGGCGAGTCTGGCGGGGATGGTGGTGCAGTGTTTGTGTTCGCGACTGGGCATTGCCACCGGGCGTGATCTGGCGCAGTTGTCCCGGGAGCGCTACAGCACGCGCACCGCACGGACCCAGTGGGTGTTGGCGGAAATCTCGATCATCGCCACTGACCTGGCCGAAGTGCTCGGCTGCGCCCTGGCGTTCCATTTGCTGCTGGGCTGTTCGCTGACCTTCGGTATTGCGCTCACGGCGTTCGACACGTTGCTGGTGCTGGCCCTGCAAAACCGTGGCTTGCGCCGACTCGAAGCGATCATGCTGGTGTTGGTGGGCACCATCGGCGTGTGTTTCTTCGTTGAATTGCTGCTGATCAAACCCTACTGGCCGGACGTCGCCCGGGGTTTCACCCCGTCACTGTCCGCCATCGGCGATGCCGCGCCGCTGTACCTGGCCATTGGTATTCTCGGGGCCACGGTGATGCCGCATAACTTGTACCTGCACACCTCCATCGTGCAGACCCGGATGATCGGCAAGGACCTGGCCAGCAAGCAGGACGCGGTGAAACTGGCGCGCATCGACACCATTGGCTCCCTGGCGCTGGCGTTACTGGTCAACGCCGCCATCCTGATCCTCGCCGCGGCGGCGTTCCACAAGACCGGACACTCCGACGTGGTCGACATCCAGGACGCTTATCACCTGCTTGACCCTTTGGTGGGCGGGGCGCTGGCCAGCGTGTTGTTCGGCGTCGCGTTGCTGGCTTCGGGTCAGAGCTCGACGTTCACCGGGACCATCGCCGGGCAGGTGATCATGGAGGGTTTCCTGAACCTGCGCATTCCTTGCTGGCAACGGCGATTAATCACGCGCGGGCTGGCGCTGATCCCGGCGTTCATTGGCGTCTGGCTGATGGGCGACAATGCGATCGGCCAGTTACTGGTGTTGAGCCAGGTGGTGTTGAGCCTGCAATTGCCGTTTGCGTTGTATCCGCTGATTCGCATGACCAACGATCACACACTCATGGGGCCATTGGTGAATCGGTGGCCGACGCGGGTGCTGGTATGGGGGTTGTTTGTGGTGATTAGCGGGGCGAATAGCTGGTTGATTCTACAGTTTGTGCAGTGATGGTTCCGGCACCCGCGAGGAGGCCGTCGCACAAAAAGAACCCGGAGCGACGTGAGTCGCTCCGGGTGTATTGCCAGACGGTGAACGGATATTCGTGGGTCCCCGCACCGTCTGTTAAACGCGTTATGCCCGCTCGATCGCCAGTGCCACGCCCTGACCACCACCGATGCACAGGGTGGCAAGGCCTTTCTTGGCGTCACGCTTGATCATTTCATGCAGCAACGTCACCAGTACTCGGCAACCCGACGCACCGATCGGGTGGCCCAGCGCGATAGCGCCACCGTTGACGTTGACCTTGTTCAGGTCCCATTCCAGGTCCTTGGCCACCGCCAGGGATTGTGCGGCGAAGGCTTCGTTGGCTTCGATCAGGTCCAGTTGGCTGATGGACCAGCCGGCCTTGTCCAGGCAACGACGAGTCGCGCTGACCGGGCCGATGCCCATGATCGCGGGGTCTACGCCCGCATTGGCGTAAGCCGCGATTTTTGCCAGCACGGGCAGGCCGAGTGCCTTGGCCTTTTCCGCGCTCATCAGGATCACGGCGGCAGCACCGTCGTTCAGGGACGAGGCGTTACCGGCGGTCACCGAACCGTCCTTCTTGAAGGCCGGTTTCAGTTTGCCCAGCGCTTCAGCCGTAGTGCCGGCCCGTGGCTGTTCGTCAACCTGGAAGGCAACCGGATCGCCCTTGCGCTGAGGAATCAGGACAGGGGTGATCTCATCGGCAAAACGCCCGGTTTCGAGGGCGGCCGTGGCTTTCTGCTGGGAGGCCGCGGCGAAGGCGTCTTGCTGTTCGCGGGTCAGGTTGTACTTGTCCGCCAGGTTCTCGGCGGTGATGCCCATGTGGTAATCGTTGAACGCATCCCACAGGCCGTCGCTGATCATGGTGTCGACGATTTGCGCGTGACCCATGCGCAGGCCGGTGCGCGCACCGGGCATGACGTAATTGGACAGGCTCATGTTTTCCTGGCCGCCGGCAATGATCACGTCGGCATCGCCGCAGCGAATCGCCTGAGTGGCTAGATGCAGTGCTTTGAGGCCCGAGCCGCAGACCTTGTTCAAGGTCATCGCAGGCACGGTGAAGGGCAGGCCGGCCTTGATCGCGGACTGGCGCGCAGGGTTTTGCCCGGCACCGGCGGTCAACACCTGGCCCATGATCACTTCATCGACTTCAGCAACGTCCAGGCCGGTTTGCGCCAGTAATTGGCGGATCACCGCAGCACCGAGGTCAACCGCGGACACGTTGGCCAGGGCTCCCTGGAAACTGCCGATGGCGGTGCGTGTGGCGGCGACAATGACGACTTCTTGCATGGAATGATTCCTCACTGGTCAGCGAACTGCATTTGCGGAACGTGATCCGGCACGATCAGCTTGCCGGCGGTCTTGGCGATAATCTCCTCGACACTGACGCCCGGTGCGCGTTCCTTGAGAATGAACGCGCCGTTTTCAATTTCCAGGTACGCCAGGTCGGTCAGCACGCGCTTGATGCACCCGGCACCGGTCAGCGGCAGGCTGCATTTGGACAACAGCTTGGACTCACCGTCCTTGGACGCGTGGGTCATGATGACGATGATGTTGTCTGCGCCGGCCACCAGGTCCATTGCGCCGCCCATGCCCTTGACCAGTTTGCCGGGAATCATCCACGAGGCGATGTTGCCTTGCACGTCTACTTCAAAGGCGCCCAGCACGGTCAGGTCGACATGACCACCGCGGATCATTGCGAAGGATTCGGCCGAGGAAAAGATCGACGCGCCGATACGTGCGGTCACCGTTTGTTTGCCGGCGTTGATCATGTCGGCATCGATGGTTTCTTCAGTCGGGAAAGGACCCATGCCAAGCAGGCCGTTTTCCGACTGCAGCATGACTTCCATGCCTTCAGGGATGTAGTTGGCGACCAGGGTCGGAATGCCGATGCCCAGGTTCACGTAGAAGCCGTCCTGCATTTCGCGGGCGACGCGTTGAGCCATTTGTTCGCGGGAAAGTGCCATTGTTGTTATTCCTTCATTCGGTCCGGGGGCAGGGGATCACTTACGCACGGTGCGCTGTTCGATGCGCTTCTCGAACGTGCCGCAAATGACCCGGTCGACGTAGATGCCAGGGGTGTGGATCTGCGACGGGTCCAGCTCGCCGGGTTCGACGATTTCTTCGACTTCGACCACGGTGATCTTGCCGGCGGTGGCGGCCAGCGGGTTAAAATTCTGGGCGGTGTGGCGATAGATCACGTTACCGAAATGGTCGGCTTTCCAGCCTTTGACAATGGCGAAGTCACCGGTGATGGACTCTTCCATCAGGTACTTGCGGCCATGGAATTCGCGGACTTCCTTGCCGTCGGCGACGGGAGTGCCGACGCCAGTAGCCGTGAAGAACGCCGGGATGCCGGCGCCGCCTGCGCGCATTTTTTCGGCGAGGGTGCCTTGAGGGGTCAGGACCACTTCGATAGCGCCGCTGAGCAGTTGCTCCTCGAACATTTTGTTCTCACCGACGTAGGACGCCACCACTTTGCTAATCTGCCGGTCTTCCAGCAGCACGCCGAGGCCGAAACCGTCGACGCCGCAGTTGTTGGAAACCACGGTGAGGTCACGTGTGCCTTTGCGCTTGATCTCGGCGATGAGGTTTTCTGGGATCCCGCACAGGCCGAAACCGCCGGCGATCACGGTCATGCCGTCTTCAAGACCCGCAAGGGCTTCCTCGTAGGAACTCACGCGCTTGTCGAAACCTGCCATATGCACCTCTTTTATTCTTTATGGGCGGCTGGCTAGCCGTATGGGATGAAGTGTCTCGCCGCAGTATTCATTTGTTAAGTTGATTTTTAAGGTTGATTAATAGATATAACTCACCAATCAATCATCTTTACTACGTTGGAGCCAGTGGTCATGACAGTCAAGCAGATCAGGGCATTTTTGGCCGTGGCCCAGAGTTTGAGTTTTGCCGTGGCCTGCGAGCGGTTGCACCTGTCGCAATCGGCCTTGAGCCTGACCATCAAGGCGCTGGAGGAGGGGTTGGGCGGACGTCTGTTCACGCGCAATACGCGCAATGTCGCGCTGACGGCGGAGGGAGAATCGCTGGTGCCACTGGCACGTCGCCTGATCGCTGACTGGGACAATGCCGAGGATGAGCTGCGCCAACGTTTTACCCTCCAGCGCGGTCGCGTGACGCTGGCGGCGATGCCCTCATTTGCCGGCAACCTGCTGCCGCCGATCCTGAAAACCTTCCGCGCGCGCTATCCCAAAGTCAACGTCACGGTGAATGACGTGATCAACGAGCAGGTGCTGGAGATGGTGCGTGATCGGCAGGTCGAGCTGGGGGTGGCGTTTGAACCGACTCAGAGCTCATCGCTGGCATTCACGCCGTTGTACAGGGACCGGTTTGTGGCCGTTGTCCCGAAGGATTCTCCTTTTGCCGAACGGGAAGACATCGATTGGCAGACCTTACTCAAGGAACCGTTCATCACCTTGCAGCGTCCGTCGACGGTTCGGGTGATGCTTGAAGAGCACTTGCAGGCGCGAGGGATGAACTTGCCGGTGGAGTTTGAAAGCCATCAGTTGGCGACAGTGGGAAGGATGGTTGCCAGTGGATTGGGGGTGAGCGCGGTGCCGGCGTTGTGTGTCGGGCAGATGCTGGAACTCGGCGCACGGTGCATTACTTTGCGCGATCCGGTGGTGGAGCGGGCGATTGGGGTGTTGACCAAGCCTGGGATTGAGCTGTCGGCAGCGGCGCAGGCGTTGTTCGATATTCTCAAGGAAGAAAACCTGGGCCAGCGCCTTTCTGCACGATGAACCCAATACCCGGTGGGAGCGGGTTTTGGGGGTGCAGTCGGTGGCATGCCGGTGATCTCGCCGTTGCCCCGTTTCCGGCAGCGCCGACATCTCGGATGCGTTACCGGCCAGTTGATTGGCGACGCCCTGAGTGAGCGGGCACTTTAGCGCGAGGGGGCTGGATACATTGAGATACCTGCGCCCCAAGACCACCGGGGCTTTCGTCGCGCCAGACAGCGGTGCACGGACCTGGTACTAAACTTAGTGCATGCAGGGCGTGCTGATCGTCCTGTTCATTCCCACGACCACCGGCCAGAAGTGAACGCCTCGAAAAACAAGACTTCTGGGCTGTGATCCTGCTGAAGGAGCACACGTAATGGACGAGGCCAAACTCAATGATTTCATGGGCAAACTGGTGAACGACATGGGCGGCGCGGCGATGCTCGCCAACGTCATCCTCGGTGAAGAGCTCGGGCTGTACCGGGCCATGGCCGACAGTCAGCCAGTCACCCCTGAAGCCCTCGCTGACAAAACCGGCTGCAACCCCCGCCTGCTGCGCGAATGGCTCAGCGCCCACGCCGCTTCCGGGTACATGGAACACCGCGACGGCCAGTTCCGACTGCCCGAAGAGCAGGCCCTTGCATTGGCGATCGAGGACTCACCGGTCTATATCGCGGGTGGCGTCGGGGTGCTTGCATCGTTTTTTCATGACAAGGACAAACTGGTCAACGCCATGCGCGGCGACGGTGCCCTTGCCTGGGGCGATCACCATCCGTGTATGTTCAGTGGCACGGAGCGTTTCTTCCGGCCAGGTTATAAAGCGCACTTGGTCGCCGAATGGATACCGGCGCTCGAAGGCGTGGTCGCCAAACTGGAGGCTGGCGCCAAAGTGGCAGATATCGGCTGCGGCCACGGCGCATCCACCGTGATCATGGCCCAGTCGTTTCCGGATTCACGGTTCGTCGGTTTCGACTACCACGCGCCCTCCGTCACCGTCGCCACCCAGCGTGCGGAAGAAGGTGGCGTGGCCGGGCGTGCGCGGTTCTTCCAGGGCACGGCAAAAAGCTTCCCCGGCGACGACTATGACCTGGTCTGCTACTTCGATTGCCTGCACGACATGGGCGATCCGGTGGGCGCGGCGCGGCACGCTTATGACGCGCTAAAACCGGACGGCACGGTGCTGCTGGTAGAGCCGTTCGCCAACGACTCGCTCGACGACAACGTCACCCCGGTTGGCCGCTTGTTCTACGCCGCTTCGACCTTCATCTGCACCCCGAACTCGCTGTCCCAGGAGGTCGGCCTCGGGCTCGGCGCCCAGGCTGGCGAGGCGCGTTTGCGCAAGGTCTTTACCGAGGCCGGGTTCAAGACGTTCCGGCGGGCCACGGAAACACCGTTCAACCTGATTCTGGAGGCGCGTAAATAACTACCGTCAGTTGTTGTGGGCTGCCGAAGACTCTCCGGGGTGTTGAACATGCTCGACCGCCTTCAGCAGTTAATGGCCGAGCGGGCGTTTGTGGTCCTGACGGGGCCGGCAACCATGACGTCATCGAGCTTCACGGCAGCCTGCACCGGGTGTTGTGCCTGGACTGCGGAAAACGCAGCGAACGGGATTCGATCCAGCAATTGATGGCAGCGTAGAATCCGTATCTGGCCGGGGTGGGCGTGGTGCAGGCACCTGATGGCGACACGCTGCTGGATGCGGCGTTTGAGGCGCGGTTTCAGGTGCTTGATCTGAAAATAGAGGCCTCGTGTGAGCATCGGCTGCCATTACTGGCTCAGGGCTTCGCATGATCGTTCCACGCGGGGCGTGGGAACGATCATGCGGGGGCAATCAAACGTTGCTGGCAATCCAGAACCAACCGCGCCCCTCCAAGTTCACTGGTGTCCACCTCAAGCGCAAACCCATGCAAGCTCACAATCGCCCCAACGATCGACAGCCCCAACCCAAACCCGCTTTTCTGGTTGCCGCCGTCGACACGATAGAAACGCTGGAACACTGCCTCCCGCTCTGCCTCCGGAATCCCGGCCCCCGAGTCGAGCACTTCGATCCGCGTACGCCCACCCTCATTGATCCCCCGCAAAATCACCTCGCCACCCGGCGGCGTAAATTTGATCGAGTTGCTTAGCAAATTCGCCACCGCCTCAAACAACAACGCTCGATCACCGTTCAGCGAAGGCAACGACTCCGGCAGTTGCAGTTTGAAAACCAGTTCGCCTTCTTCCGCCAACGGCAGATAAAAGTCGTGCAGCTCTTGCAACAACAGCACCGGGTCCAGTTGCACAAAACCCAAGCGGCGCTGACGATCTTCCAGCTCGGAGATCCGCAACAGCCCTCGAAAACGCGCCATCAAGGTGTCTGCTTCACCGAGCACTGAATCCAGTTGCACCGCGAGCGTCGAACCCTCATCAGCCTGTTGCTGAATCCGGTACAGCTGCGCCCGCAGGCGCGTCAGTGGCGTGCGCAGGTCGTGGGCAATGTTGTCGCAGACGCCCTTGACCTCGTTCATCAGGCGCTCAATACGTTCGAGCATGGCGTTGACGATGGCGGCGAGCATGTCCAGCTCATCGCGGCGATTGGACAATGGCAGGCGGTGGGTCAGGTTGCCGGCGACGATGGCCTCGGCACTGGCCTGAATCGCACGAATCCGCCGTAACGGACGCCGCCGCAACAGGTGCCAACCAGCGATACCGGGCAGGATGGTCAGCGTCACCCCCCAGAACAATGCGTGCAGAATGATCCGGGTCACGGCAAACAACGAACCGTTATCCCGCACCAGCACGAGCCAGCGACCGTCCTTCGTCTGGGTCGCTACCGCGTCGCAGCTGTCGGAGGGCAGGCTTGGGTCGTCAGAATCTGCGCAGTTACCGAGCATGTGAATTTTGCCATCCAGCGGAAGGCCTTCGGGCATGTGACGCAGCGCGCCGCTGAGGTAGCGGTGCTGAGTATCGAACAGGCCATAAGCGTCCATGCCGCGAATGTCGAAGGTCACGCTGACGGCGAGGGCGTCTACCAATTGTTGGCCTTGAAAGTGCGAAAACAAATGCTGACGTTGCATCAGCGAATGTTTGGCCAGGTTGTCCAGGTAGGCGGAAACCTCGTAGTACATGACCCCCATGAGAATCCCGCTCCAGAGCACGAACAGCGAACTGTAGAGCGCCAGCAAACGGCTGCTGGATGAACGCCAGCCGTTAGAGGGGTTCAGCAATGACATAACCCGAGCCTCGCACGGTCCGTATCAGTGGGACATTGCCTGGCGGGTCGATTTTCTTGCGCAGTCGGCCGATGTGCACGTCGATCAGGTTGGTGCCGGGGTCGAAGTGGTAACCCCAGACCTCTTCGAAGATCATCATCCGCGACAGAATCTGCCCGGTGTTGCGCATCAGGAATTCCAGCAGCTTGTACTCGGTGGGCAACAGCGTCAGCAACTGACCGTCGCGGCTGGCTTCATGGCTGATCAGGTTCAGCTCCAGATCCGCCACCCGCAATGTGGTGGCCTGGGCGGTCACGGTGTTCTGGCGGCGCAGCAGGACTTCGACCCGGGCGGCCATTTCATCGGTGGCAAACGGTTTGGTCAGGTAATCGTCACCGCCAGCACGCAAGCCGCGCACACGCTCATCGACGTCGGAGAGGGCACTGATCATCAGGATTGGCGTGGCCACGCCCATGGTCCGCAGCGTGGTGACAATCGCCAGACCATCGAGCTCGGGCAGCATGCGATCGAGGGTGATCAGGTCGTAATTGCCGCTGACCGCACGCGCAAGACCTTCGCGGCCGTTGTCGACCCAATCCACGTCGAGGCCATGGCTGCTCAATTCGGCGACGATTTCCCGGGCGGTCACGGCGTCGTCTTCGATGGTCAAGATACGGGTCATAGGGTGGGCCTGATTAGGAGTACTCAACGTTGAGCGGCATTTTGCCAAGAAATGGGTATGGGCTTTCTAAATAAAACTTCATGCAGGTACCTTTTTAGTCAATGCATAAAACCCGCTCCTAATACTGTTTCCTTGCAATTTGCATGACCCTTAGAAGTTCAAACTTTGTAAACCATTGAAATACAGTGACTTATCTAAAGTTGGCGACTGGCACGGTGACTGCAATTTCTCCGCTGAAGAGTTGTAACACCATCTTTCATGCCTGGAGCGATATAACAATGAATAGATCCTCTGATGGTTTCTATCCTGCCTTCGAAGAAACGAGCACGCTTTCTGGTGTGTCCTGGGGAGCAATTTTTGCAGGAGCCGCTGCGGCGGCAGCGTTGTCACTGATCCTCGTGCTGCTGGGCTTTGGCTTGGGTTTTTCGGCGGTGTCGCCGTGGGCCAATGAAGGGGTGAGCGCCAAGGGCCTGGGCATTTCAACGATTGTCTGGCTGGCGGTTACGCAAATCGTTGCTTCCGGGCTTGGCGGTTATATCGCCGGGCGTCTGCGGGTGAAGTGGGCGAACATGCACGGCGATGAGGTGTATTTCCGTGACACCGCCCATGGCTTTCTGGCCTGGTGCGTGGCGACGCTGGTCACGGCGACGCTGGTGGTCGGCTCGGTCAGCAGCATGGTCAACGGTGGCGTGCAGGCCGGGGCGAGCATGGTTGGCGGCGCTGCGAGTGCCGCGACTCTGGCGGCGGGTACCGCTGCCAGCAACACCGACAGTGATCAGTACGGTTACTTCGTCGACAGCCTGTTCCGCGATGATCGCCCGGCGGCGGTCAGTGATGACGCCGTTCATGGCACCGTGACGCGCATCTTTGTGCGCAGCCTGAGCAATGGCGGTCAACTGGCTGCGCAAGACCGCACCTACCTGGCGCAACTGGTCGCCCAACGGACCAACCTCACTCAGGCGGACGCGGAACGTCGCGTTGATGAAGTGTATGCGCGCACGCAAAAAGCCGTGGCCGACGCCAAGCTCGCCGCCCAACAAGCCGCCGACACCGCCGCCAAAGCCGCTGCCTGGACGTCGCTGTGGATGTTCATTGCGCTGCTGATCGGTGCGTTTTTCGCCAGCCTCGCTGCAACCTTTGGCGGCCGTCGTCGGGATGCCGTGGTGTATGTGGAATCCGACGCTTACGTGACCACCACTTCACTGCCTGTTCGCTAACCCTGGAGAACTACCATGCGCTCACTACTGCTGTTCTTTCTCGGCGTACCGATCCCGATCATCATCCTGATCGCCCTGTTCATGCACTGACTGACGCTGGGGCACATGCCTGCGCCGCTTCTACCTCGGGTAGACGCGGCGTTTTGCGTTTGGGGGAACGGAGCAACGTCAAAAGCTCATTCGATCGGTGTACTGACAAACACTTCAAGCCCCTCGGCATACGCGGTAAACGCATTGATCTGTGGAAACCGATTCACATCCACCTGATCCGGCACCACCAGATGGGTGAAACTCCACGCCACCGCCAGCGTAATCCCGTCTTGAGCAATCGCCCCGTCAGTCTTCAACGGCTGCATTTCCAGCTCCCGCTCCAGCGCCGAATAGGCGGCCGCCAATTGCCCTTCAACCCGCTCCACCCACGGTTCAAACTGAATCTCCGCTGGCCGCAGGTTGCGTTCGTAGTAGAGCTGCACGGACTTTTCGCACGCCGCGAGCCCCAGGCCGATCAGGCGCAATGAGCGCAGGCGTTGATCGAGATCATCGGGCATCAGGCTGTTGCCAGGACCGGCCAAGGCTTGCAGGTAGTCGATGATCAGCGTCGAGTCGATCAACACCTCGCCGTCGTCGAGCACCAGGGTGGGCGCCTTGACCACCGGGTTAATCTGCTGGAACTGCTCGAAATGCCGAAACACCGACATCGACTGGTGCTCCAGTGGGATGCCAAGGCGTTTGGCGCAGATGGCGACGCGCCGCACATAGGGTGAATCCAGCATGCCGATCAGCTTCATTGAACCGCTCCTTCAGGTGTCCGTTTCGGGATGGACTACCTTAGCTGAGGTTCAGCGAGCTGCAAACGGCGTGCTGTTAATCCTCGAAGCCGACCTGTTCGTGAATCTCATCGACCTTCAATTCCAGCCGATACGCCACGGCGATGAACAGCGCCTGGCACAGGCACAGCGTCGCACTCAATGACCGGAAGGCAAACGAACTGCCTTCATTGACCAGCAGCACGGTGTTGGCGCGCTTGGCCAGGGGCGAGAGGTTGCTGTCGGTGATAATCAGGGTTTTCGCCTGATTGTGCTGGGCGATGCGCAGGCAATGCTGGGTTTCCTTGCCGTAGGGCGTGAAGCTGACGGCAATCACCAGGTCATTGGCGCGCACGCTGCGCATCTGCTCGCGGTAGCTGCCGCCGAGGCCGGAAACCAAATGAATGCGCTTGTTGGTGTGCTGCAGGTTGTAGACCAGGTAGTCGGCCACCGCGAACGAACGACGCACCCCGACCACGTAGATATTGTCGGCATTCACCACCAGGTCGACGGCCTTGTCGAAGGCCTGGTCATCGAGTTCCAGCCCCAGGCGTTCGATGCCCGAGAGGGTCGCATTGATGCACTCGCGCGCCAGGTCGCCGCCGCTGGCCTTCTGCGACTTGTTGGCGATCATGCTGCGAATGCGCTGCTGGTAGTTCTGCACCGGCGTGGTTTTGTGGGTATAGGCCTCGCGGAACAGTGTCTGCATTTCGCTGAAGCCGCTGAAACCGAAACGCTGGGAAAACCGCACGATCGCCGACGGGTGCACTTCGCACTCGCGGGCAATGTCACTGATGCGGTCGACCATGATCCGGTCGCTCTGCTGGCTCATGTAACTGGCGATGCGCTTGAGCTGGCGCGGCAGGCTTTCGTATTCGGTGGTGATCAGCTGTAGCAGGCGCTCGGCATTGATCGGGGGGCTGGCGAGAGCGCTGTCGGGCGTGCTCTCGGTCGTCGCCGGCTGATCGGTGCGGGTCATAAGGAATCCTTCTGGCTTGTTCTTATGGGGACGACAGAAAGCGTCATCCCCTGACAATAGGTTGGCTGTGCGCAGTCTACAGGGTAGGCCGGAATAAAATCTTGAGCGTGCAGCCGCGTAAAGCTTGCTGAAACGATGCACTGCCCATGGAACGCTTGTACTGAAGCTTATTGGAAAATAAATTCCACGCAAAAATTATTTGGAATAATTATTGATTATTCGGTCCCGGACGTTTTAGTCTGCATCTACCAAGAGTGTTCGGCGCGGCCATCGCCCCGAACGCAGGCTGATAAAAATAACAGGAGCCAGCATGGGCCAGACTCGTTTTGCCAGTGGGCGTCAATTGGATCTGATTTGCCTGGGGCGCCTAGGCGTCGACCTCTATGCGCAGCAAGTCGGGGCGCGGTTGGAAGATGTTTCAAGCTTCGCCAAATACCTCGGTGGATCGTCTGCCAACATCGCTTTCGGCACGGCTCGGCTGGGCCTGAAATCGGCGATGCTGAGCCGTGTAGGAGACGACCACATGGGCCGCTTCCTCGTTGAATCCCTGACCCGCGAAGGTTGCGATGTCAGCGGCATCAAGGTCGATCCGGAACGCCTGACCGCCATGGTCCTGCTGGGCCTCAAGGATCGCGAAACCTTTCCTTTGGTCTTCTACCGCGAAAACTGCGCTGACATGGCGCTGCGGGCCGAAGACATCAGCGAAGCCTTCATCGCGTCCAGTAAAGCCTTGCTGATCACCGGCACCCATTTCTCCACCGACGGCGTCTACAAGGCGAGTATCCAGGCGCTGGATTACGCCGAAAAACACGGCGTCAAACGGGTGCTGGACATCGACTATCGCCCGGTGCTCTGGGGCCTGGCCGGCAAGGCCGATGGCGAAACCCGTTTCGTCGCCGACCAGAACGTCAGTCTGCATGTGCAGAAAATCCTCCCGCGTTTCGACCTGATCGTCGGCACGGAAGAAGAATTCCTGATTGCCGGTGGCACCGAGGATTTGCTCACCGCGCTGCGCAATGTGCGGCGCCTGAGCGCTGCGACCCTGGTGGTCAAGCTCGGCCCGCAGGGCTGCACGGTGATTCACGGGGGGATCCCGGCACGTCTTGAAGACGGTGCCATTTATCCCGGCGTTCGGGTGGAAGTGTTGAATGTGCTGGGGGCCGGTGATGCCTTCATGTCGGGCTTCCTCGCCGGTTGGCTGGAGGATGCGAGCGACGAGCGCTGCTGCCAGTTGGCCAATGCCTGTGGTGGGCTGGTGGTGTCGCGCCATGCCTGCGCCCCGGCTATGCCGACCCGCGCCGAACTCGACTATCTGTTCAACAGTCCGGTGCCGATTACCCGGCCGGACCAGGACGCGGTGTTGCAGCGTCTGCATCAGGTCAGCGTGGCGCGCAAACAGTGGAAGCAGCTGTTCATTTTTGCCTTCGACCATCGCGGGCAACTGGTGGAACTGGCGCATAAGGGCGGTCGCGACCTGAGCGCTATCGGCGAGCTCAAACAACTCTTTATCAAGGCTGTGGAACGGGTCGAAGCCGATTTGCGCGCGCAGGGCATCGAGGCCGATGTCGGGCTGCTGGCCGATCAACGCTTCGCCCAGGACTCGCTGAACGCCGCCACCGGTCGCGGCTGGTGGGTGGCGCGTCCGGTGGAAGTGCAGGGTTCGCGGCCACTGGCCTTCGAACACGGACGCTCCATTGGCAGCAACCTGATTGCCTGGCCGCAAGAGCAAATCATCAAGTGCCTGGTGCAGTTCCACCCCGACGATGAGCCGCTGTTGCGACTGGAGCAGGAAGCGCAGATCAAGGGTTTGTACCAGGCATCCCAGGTCAGCGGTCATGAGCTGCTGCTGGAAATCATCCCGCCCAAGGATCACCCCTCGACGCATCCAGACGTGCTGTATCGCGCCCTCAAACGCCTCTACAACCTGGGCATTTACCCAGCGTGGTGGAAAATCGAAGCGCAGAGCGCCGAGGAGTGGAAACAACTCGACGAGCTGATTCAGGCGCGTGATCCGTACTGCCGAGGTGTGGTGTTGCTGGGGCTGAATGCACCGGCGGCGGCACTGGCCGAAGGGTTTCAACAGGCCAGCCAGAGCCAGACGTGCCGTGGGTTTGCAGTCGGTCGGACGATTTTCCAGGCGCCGAGCCGCGCGTGGATGGCCGGTGAAATCGACGATGAGGCGCTGATCCGTCAGGTGCAGGGCACGTTTGTCGAACTGATCGATGCCTGGCGCACGGCCCGAAGCTGAACATTTTTAATGTGTCGCTCTTACTGGTTAGGTAAAACAATAAAAGGTGCAGCCATGCCCGCTATTCGAATTGGCATCAACCCGATCTCCTGGAGCAACGACGACCTGCCGTCCCTCGGTGGCGAGACGCCGCTGAGCACCGCACTGAGCGAAGGCAAGGACATCGGCTACGAAGGTTTTGAACTCAACGGCAAGTTCCCCACGGATGCCAAAGGCGTCGGTGACGTGTTACGGCCTTACGACCTGGCGCTGGTGTCTGGCTGGTATTCCAGTCGTCTGGCCCGCCGCTCGGTGGCCGAAGAAATCGACGCCATCGGCAGCCATGTCGAGCTGTTGGCGAAGAACGGCGCCAAGGTGCTGGTGTACGGTGAAGTCGCCGACTCCATTCAAGGCCAGCGCATTCCACTGGTTGAGCGCCCGCGCTTCCACACCGAACACGCCTGGCAGGAATACGCCGACAAGCTCACTGAGCTGGCGCGCTTCACCTTGTCCCAAGGCGTTCGTCTGGCCTACCACCACCACATGGGCGCCTATGTCGAATCCCCGGCAGACATCGACAAGCTGATGGCGCTGACCGGCAGTGAAGTCGGCCTGCTGTTCGATTCGGGCCATTGCTACATGGGCGGTGGTGAACCGTTGCAGGTGTTGCGCAAACACCTCGAACGCATCTGCCATGTGCATTTCAAGGACGTGCGCAAACCGGTGGTACAACTGGCGCGCAACAATCTGTGGAGCTTCCCGGACTGCATCATCAACGGCACGTTCACCGTGCCCGGCGATGGCGACATCGACTTCGGCGCCTTGCTCGACGTGCTGCTGGCGGCCGATTACCACGGCTGGTTGGTGGTCGAAGCCGAACAGGACCCCGCGGTGGCGCCGAGTTATGTCTACGCCAAAAAAGGCTACGACACCTTGCGTGCGCTGCTCGACGAGAGGATGGCGATATGAGCCTGCTGGTCAAAAGCAACCCCCGTGGCCAGACCATGGTCGAGCTGGGCAACGGTGAGCTGGAATACGTCGGCTTCGCTGCTTACCGCTTGAGCCTGGGCGAAACCTTGCCGGTGTCGGCCGGTGATAAAGAACTGTGTCTGGTGCTGCTCAGCGGTCGAGTCAGCCTCACGGGCGAAGCGCCGGGGCAGGGCGCGTTCGACTGGGACAACATTGGCGATCGTCAGTCGGTGTTCGAAGACAAATCACCCTTCGCCGCGTACTTGCCCCCCGGCAGTCAGGCGCAAGTGGTGGCGCTCAGCGATGTGCAAATCGCCGTGTGCGCCGCCCCTGGCTCGACCGCCAACGGCCTCGGCCCACGGTTGATCAAACCCGACACCATGAAACGCAGTGTGCGCGGCAAAGGTGCCAACACCCGTTACGTCTGCGACATTCTGCCGGACACTGAACCGGCCCATTCGCTGCTGGTGGTGGAGGTGCGCACGCCGTCGGGTCACTCCTCGAGCTACCCGCCGCACAAGCACGACACCGACGATTTGCCGCACCAGAGTTTTCTCGAAGAAACCTATTACCACCAAATCAACCCGCCCCAGGGCTTCGTGTTCCAGCGGGTCTATACCGATGATCGCAGCATCGATCAGGCCATGGCCGTGGAAAACAGCGACCTCGTGGTCGTGCCCAAGGGCTATCACCCGGTCAGCGTGCCGTACGGCTACGAGTCGTACTACCTGAACGTGATGGCCGGCCCGAAACGGGTCTGGCAGTTCCATAACGATCCGCAGCACAGTTGGCTGCTCGATCTCTGAATTCCAACCTCTGCACGGAGAACACGATCAATGAGCGACGCCCCGGTAATCGGCCATTACATCCACGGCCAAGTGCACGACAGCAGCAGCGAACGGTTCAGTAACGTCTTCAACCCGGCCACCGGCAGCGTTCAGGCGCGCGTCGGGCTGGCCAGCCAGAAGACCGTCGACGAAGCCGTCGCCTCGGCCCTGAAAGCCTTTCCGGCCTGGTCCGAACAGTCGTCCCTGCGCCGTTCGCGGGTGATGTTCAAGTTCAAGGAATTGCTCGACCAACATCACGATGAACTGGCAGAAATCATCAGCCGCGAACACGGCAAGGTGTTTGCGGACGCCAAGGGCGAAGTCACCCGGGGCATCGAAATCGTCGAGTACGCCTGCGGTGCGCCGAACCTGCTGAAAACCGAGTTCAGCGACAACATCGGTGGCGGCATCGATAACTGGAACCTGCGTCAGCCGCTGGGCGTGTGTGCCGGCGTAACGCCATTCAACTTCCCGGTGATGGTGCCGCTGTGGATGATCCCGATCGCGCTGATCACCGGTAACTGCTTCATCCTCAAACCGTCCGAGCGCGATCCGTCCGCCAGTGTGCTGATGGCCCGCCTGTTGAGCGAAGCCGGTTTGCCCGACGGTGTGTTCAACGTGGTTCAGGGTGACAAGAGCGCCGTCGACGCGTTGCTGCAACACCCGGGCATCGAGGCGATTTCCTTTGTCGGCTCGACGCCGATTGCTGAATACATCCACCAGCAAGCCACCTCGCGTGGCAAGCGCGTGCAGGCGCTGGGCGGGGCGAAAAATCACATGATCGTCATGCCTGACGCAGACCTGGATCAAGCGGCGGATGCCTTGATCGGCGCGGCTTACGGCTCGGCCGGCGAGCGCTGCATGGCAATTTCGATTGCCGTGGCGGTGGGCGATGTCGGCGACCCACTGATTGCCAAACTGCTACCGCGTATCGATCAACTGAAAGTCGGCAATGGCCTCAACGGCGACAGCGACATGGGGCCGCTGGTGACCGCCGAGCACAAGGCCAAAGTCGAAGGTTTCATCGACGAAGGCGTGGCCCAGGGCGCGCAGCTGATTGTCGATGGCCGCCACTTCAAGGTGCCGGGCGCCGAGAACGGCTTCTTTGTCGGCGCGACGCTGTTCGACAACGTCACGACTGAGATGAGCATCTACCAACAGGAGATTTTTGGTCCGGTGCTGGGCATCGTGCGGGTGCCGGACTTCGCCAGCGCCGTCGCGTTGATCAACGCCCACGAGTTCGGCAACGGCGTGTCCTGTTTCACCCGCGACGGCGGCATCGCCCGAGCCTTTGCCCGCACGATCAAGGTCGGCATGGTCGGCATCAACGTGCCGATTCCGGTGCCGATGGCCTGGCACTCCTTCGGTGGCTGGAAGCGCTCGCTGTTCGGCGATCACCACGCTTACGGCGAAGAAGGCATCCGCTTCTACAGCCGTTACAAAAGCGTGATGCAGCGCTGGCCTGACAGCATCGCCAAGGGCCCTGAATTCAGCATGCCGACGGCCAACTAATTCACCTGCGCGGAGAACAATACTAATGAGCAAACCCCCGCGTTTCGCCCTGAACCGTATGGTTGCCCCACGTTTGCCCCTGCCGGCGTTGAGTGAACTGGCGCCGATCCCGCGCAAACACGGGATTCTCGGCTCCCAAGGGGTTCTTCGTTTATGGAAGGATCGGTTATGACCACAACAAGACTGACCATGGCCCAGGCCTTGGTGAAATTCCTCGATAACCAGTACATCGAGGTCGATGGGGTTCAAAGCAAGTTCGTCGCCGGGGTCTTTACCATTTTCGGCCACGGCAACGTGTTGGGCCTGGGGCAAGCGCTGGAGCAGGACAGTGGCGACCTGATCGTTCATCAGGGTCGCAACGAGCAAGGTATGGCGCACGCCGCCATCGGTTTTGCCAAGCAACACCTGCGGCGCAAGATCTACGCCTGCTCTTCATCGGTAGGGCCGGGCGCGGCGAACATGCTGACCGCCGCCGCGACGGCGACCGCCAACCGCATTCCCTTGCTGCTGTTGCCCGGCGACGTTTACGCCTGCCGCCAGCCGGACCCGGTGCTGCAACAGATCGAGCAGTTCCACGACCTGAGCATCAGCACCAACGATGCATTCAAAGCCGTGAGCAAATACTGGGACCGCATCAACCGTCCCGAGCAACTCATGACGGCGGCGATCCAGGCCATGCGCGTGCTGACTGACCCGGCCGAAACCGGCGCGGTGACCCTGGCCTTGCCACAAGATGTGCAGGCCGAGGCCTACGACTACCCCGATTATTTTCTACAAAAACGCGTGCACCGCATCGAGCGTCGTCCGGCGACTGAAGCGATGCTCGGCGATGCGTTGGCGCTGTTTAAAGGCAAGCGCAAACCGCTGATCATTTGCGGTGGCGGGGTCAGATACTCTGGCGCCAACGCCGCCTTGCAGGCGTTTGCCGAGCGCTTCGACATTCCTTTCGCGGAAACCCAGGCCGGCAAGAGTGCGGTGGTGTCCAGTCACCCGCTGAACGTGGGCGGGATCGGTGAAACCGGTTGTCTGGCGGCAAACTTGCTGGCCAGGGACGCGGACCTGATCATCGGTGTCGGCACCCGCTACAGCGATTTCACCACCGCGTCGAAATCCCTGTTCCAGCACCCGGATGTGCAATTTCTCAACCTCAACATCAGTCCCTGCGATGCCTTGAAGCTCGACGGCGTGCAATTGCTGGCGGACGCCAAAGCTGGGTTGCAAGCGTTAGCTGAAGCCTTGGGTGATTACCGTTCTGCATGGGGTGATCAACCGCGTCAGGCCAAGGCGCAACTGGATGAGGAAGTCGACCGTATCTATCAGGTCGAATACCAGGCGAAAGATTTCGTCCCGGAAATCAACGACCACATGGACCCGGCGGTGCTGCGCGAATTCATCGAGTTGACCGGCTCGTGCCTGACCCAGAGCCGCGTGCTCGGCGTGCTCAATGAAACCCTGGCCGATGACGCCGTGATCGTCGCCGCCGCCGGGAGCTTGCCCGGTGACTTGCAGCGCAGTTGGCGCAGCAAGGGCGTGAACACTTATCACGTCGAGTACGGCTATTCCTGCATGGGTTACGAGGTCAACGCCGCGCTGGGCGTGAAACTCGCCGAGCCGGAGCGCGAGGTCTACGCGCTGGTCGGTGACGGCTCTTACATGATGCTGCATTCCGAACTGGCGACCTCGATCCAGGAGCGCTGCAAGATCAACGTGGTGCTGCTCGACAACATGACCTTCGGTTGCATCAACAACCTGCAGATGGGCAACGGCATGGACAGCTTCGGCACCGAGTTCCGGTTCCGCAACCCCGACACCGGCAAGCTCGATGGCGGTTTCGTGCCAGTGGATTTCGCCATGAGCGCGGCGGCCTACGGCTGCAAAACCTACAAGGTGAACACGGTGGACGAGCTGCGGGCAGCACTGGCGGATGCACGGTTGCAGACGGTGTCGACGCTGATCGACATCAAGGTCCTGCCCAAAACCATGATTCACGGCTACCTGTCTTGGTGGCGGGTCGGCGTGGCGCAAGTCTCCACCAGCGCCCGTACCGATGCAGTGGCCAAGAACTTGAACGAACGACTGGCCAAGGCCCGTCAGTACTGATTGCTCTACAAAAATTCCAACAGGAGAACAGACATGTCTTTGAAGCTTGGCGTCATCGGCACCGGGGCCATCGGCCAGGACCATATCCGTCGTTGCAGCCAGACCCTGCTCAATAGCCAGGTAGTTGCTATAACCGACATCAACTTGCAGCAAGCCGCGAACGTGGTTTCCGACCTGAAGCTGACCGCCGAGGTCTATCCCGACGGCCACGCGCTGATCAAGGCGCCCGAAGTCGAAGCGATCCTCGTCACCTCCTGGGGCCCAAGCCACGAAGAGTTCGTGCTGGCCGCGATTGCCGCGGGTAAGCCGGTGTTCTGCGAGAAGCCGCTGGCGGTCACCGCGCAAGGCTGCCGCAAAATCGTCGAGGCCGAAGTGGCCCACGGCAAGCGCTTGGTGCAGGTCGGCTTCATGCGCCCTTATGACGAAGGTTATCGCGCCCTCAAAGCCGTGATCGACAGCGGTCAGATTGGTGAGCCGTTGATGTTGCACTGCGCGCACCGCAACCCGACCGTGGGTGAAAACTACAAGACCGACATGGCGATCACCGACACGCTGATCCATGAGCTGGACGTGTTGCGCTGGTTGCTCGATGACGATTACGTGTCGGTGCAAGTGGTGTTCCCGCGCAAGAGCAGCAAGGCCCTCGCACATTTGAGAGACCCGCAGATCGTGCTGCTGGAAACCGCCAAGGGCACGCGTATCGACGTGGAAGTGTTCGTTAACTGCCAATACGGCTACGACATCCAGTGCGAAGTGGTGGGGGAGACCGGCATCGCCAAACTGCCGGAACCGTCGCAGGTTCAGTTGCGTAGCGGGGCGAAGTTGTCCAACGCGATTCTGATGGACTGGAAGGATCGCTTCATCGCGGCGTACGACGTCGAGTTGCAGGCGTTCATCGATGGTGTGCGGGCTGGGCAGGTCGGTGGGCCTTCGGCGTGGGACGGGTTTGCGGCAGCGGTGGCGGCGGATGCGTGCATCGAAGCCCAGAGCAGCGGCCAGATCGTCAAAGTCGGCTTGCCAGAGCGCCCACATTTCTACGGTTAACCCCCTATCCAATGGGCGCGCGTGTATCCGGTGAGCGGTTTACATAACAATAAGAAGGAGTTGATTCATGCGTATCGGACTTGTCGGTTACGGCCATGGCGGCCGGTTTTTCCATGCTCCGCTGATCAGCAGTTTGCCGGCGGCGAAGTTCGTGGGTGTGGTCACCCGTTCACCGGAACGCCGACAGTTACTGGCAGCCGAGCACCCCGGGGTGCCGGCGTTCGACAGCATCGGCCAATTGGTGGAGGCCGGGATCGACGTGCTGGTGGTGTCCACGCCGCTCAAGGGCCGTCCGGCATTGGTGCTCGATGGCATCGAACACGGTGTGGCGGTGGTCAGCGACAAACCGTTTGCCGCTGACGCCCAGCAAGCTCAAACCCTGATCACCATGGCCGAGCGCCAGGGCGTGAAGCTCAGCGTCTATCAGAACCGTCGCTGGGACTCGGATTTCCTGACCGTGCGCAAACTCATCGAATCCGGTGCGTTGGGCCAGGTCACCCGTTTCGACTCGCGGATCGAGCATTACTCACCCCAGGCGGTGAACAACGGCAGTGGCGGTGGATTCCTTCGCGACTTGGGCAGTCATCTGGTAGATCAGGCGTTGCT
The DNA here is from genome assembly GCF_054330215.1 of Pseudomonas sp. Ma2-10. NCBI lineage: Bacteria > Pseudomonadati > Pseudomonadota > Gammaproteobacteria > Pseudomonadales > Pseudomonadaceae > Pseudomonas > Pseudomonas sp. Ma2-10. The sequence continues at coordinate 113,377 of NZ_JBTEYL010000009.1, forward strand.
GTTGTTCGGCCCGGTGACACGGGTCTACGCCGAACTGGATTACCTGGAAAAAGGCCAGGTCTTCGATAACGGCTTCTTTATGGCGCTGACCCATGCCAGTGGCGTGACCTCACACCTGGGCGGCAGTTGCCTGCAAAACACCCCCGGCCCGCGCTTTCGGGTGACCGGTACCCAAGGTTGTTACAGCGTCGATGGCCTGGACGGGCAAGAAGCATCGGCACTCGCCGGGCACTCGCCGAAATCCGAAGGTGAGCGCTGGGGTATTGAAGAGCATCGCCGCTGGGGCTGGTTCGAACAGGGCGAAGTGCGCGAACGGGTGCCCTCTGAGCGCGGTTGCTGGAATCAGTTCTATTTACAGCTACAAGCCGCGTTGCAGAGCGGTGGCCCACTGCCGGTGGACGCCCGAGATGCGCTGGCGACCACCCGCGTGTTAGACGCTGCGCGACTGAGTGCCGAACGGCATCAAGTGGTGGAATTGAGCCCGTTCAAGAGTCATGGAATAAAATCAGAATAAAATTCTAAAATTGGTTGATATAGAAATTATTTTCTAATAAAGTCATTTTCAGCGACCTGCCTCGCCACCTGTTTCAACCCTTTTCCCGCTGGCCTGCTTACCGAAATCGTCACGCCTCATCCATAAAACCAACAAGAATGTGGAGAAAGACTTTTCATGAAGACCAAGATCCGCTTCGCCTCACTTGCCTTGTCCCTGATGTTTGCCAGTGGCGCGGCGCTCGCCGATATGAAAATCGGCGTCAGCATGTCCCAATTCGATGACACTTGGCTGACCTACCTGCGCGAGTCCATGGACAAGAAAGCCAAGTCCTATCCCGAGGGCGTGCAGCTGCAATTCGAAGACGCCCGCAGCGACGTGGTCAAGCAGTTGAGCCAGGTTGAAAGCTTCATCAGCCAGAAGGTCGATGCCATCGTGGTCAACCCGGTGGATACCGCCGCCACCCGTAAAATCACCGAAGCCGCCGTGAAGGCCGGCATTCCACTGGTCTACGTCAACCGCCGTCCCGATGACCTGACACTGCCCAAAGGCGTAGTGACTGTCGCCTCCAACGATCTGGAGGCCGGTGAAATGCAGATGCAGTACCTGGCCGACAAAATGGGCGGTAAGGGCAACATCGTGATTCTGTTGGGCGATCTTGCGAACAATTCCACTATCAACCGCACCAAGGGCGTCAAAGACGTGCTGGCCAAATACCCGAACATCAAGATCGAGCAAGAGCAGACCGGCGTCTGGTTGCGGGACAAGGGCATGACCTTGGTCAACGACTGGCTGACACAGGGCCGCAAGTTCGACGCGATCGTGTCAAACAACGACGAGATGGCGATCGGCGCGGCCATGGCCCTGCAACAAGCCGGCGTCGAAAAGGGTAGCGTGCTGATCGCCGGTGTCGACGGTACGCCCGACGGTTTGCACGCGGTGACGAAGGGCTCCCTGGCCGTCTCCGTGTTCCAGGACGCCAAGGGCCAGGCCGACGGTTCGATCGACACCGCCGTGAAAATGGCCAAGGACGAGCCGGTTGAACAGGCCGTGTGGGTGCCTTACCGCTTGATCACCCCGCAAAACGTCGACACGTTCAAATAGTCTGTCCGTTCAATAACAACAATAAATACGCAAGGTTGCGACCGCGACCTTGCTGATGGAGTACCTGATCATGTTCGCTTCAGCGACTGCTTCGAGCACCCCGTTGGTAGGTATCCAGCCAACCGCAACACCTGTCGATGAGCCGTACCTGCTGGAGATCATCAACGTCAGCAAGGGATTTCCAGGTGTGGTGGCCTTGTCCGATGTGCAGCTTCGGATACGCCCCGGTTCCGTGCTGGCCCTGATGGGCGAAAACGGCGCGGGCAAATCCACCCTGATGAAAATCATTGCCGGCATCTATCAGCCGGACGCCGGTGAACTGCGCCTGAGGGGCAAACCGGTGGTCTTCGAAACGCCATTGGCTGCGCTCCAGGCCGGAATCGCGATGATCCACCAGGAACTCAACCTGATGCCGCACATGAGCATCGCCGAGAACATCTGGATTGGCCGTGAGCAGCTCAATGGCCTGCACATGATCGATCACCGGGAAATGCACCGCTGCACCGCGACACTGCTGGAACGCCTGCGGATCAACCTCGATCCAGAGGAACAGGTCGGCAACCTGAGCATCGCCGAACGGCAGATGGTCGAGATCGCCAAAGCGGTGTCCTACGATTCCGACATCCTGATCATGGATGAGCCGACGTCGGCCATCACCGACAAGGAAGTGGCGCATCTGTTCTCGATCATTGCCGACCTCAAGCGTCAGGGCAAAGGCATCATCTACATCACCCACAAAATGAACGAGGTGTTCAGCATCGCCGATGAAGTGGCGGTGTTCCGTGACGGCGCCTACATCGGCCTGCAGCGGGCCGACAGCATGGACGGCGACAGCCTGATTTCGATGATGGTCGGGCGCGAGTTGAGCCAGTTGTTCCCCGTGCGTGAAAAGCCGATCGGCGATCTGCTGCTGTCGGTACGCGACCTTAAATTGGACGGCATTTTCAAGGGTGTTTCCTTCGACCTGCATGCCGGCGAGATCCTCGGCATCGCCGGGTTGATGGGCTCCGGGCGGACCAACATTGCCGAGGCGATTTTCGGAATCACCCCAAGCGATGGCGGCGAAATGCGCCTGGACGGTCAAGTGGTGCGCATCACCGACCCGCACATGGCCATCGAGAAAGGTTTCGCGCTGTTGACCGAGGATCGCAAGCTCAGCGGCCTGTTTGCGTGCTTGTCAGTGCTGGAGAACATGGAAATGGCGGTGTTGCCGCATTACGCCGGCCACGGTTTCATCCAGCAAAAAGCCCTGCGCGCCTTGTGCGAAGACATGTGCAAGAAGCTACGGGTCAAAACCCCGTCGCTGGAGCAGTGCATCGACACCTTGTCCGGCGGTAACCAGCAGAAAGCCCTACTGGCGCGCTGGCTGATGACCAATCCACGGGTCCTGATTCTCGACGAGCCGACCCGCGGCATTGATGTCGGCGCCAAGGCCGAGATCTACCGGCTGATTTCCTACCTGGCCAGCGAAGGCATGGCGGTGATCATGATTTCCTCGGAGCTGCCGGAAGTGCTTGGCATGAGCGACCGGGTGATGGTCATGCACGAGGGCGACCTGATGGGCACGCTCGACCGCAGCGAAGCGACCCAGGAACGAGTGATGCAACTGGCCTCGGGCATGTCCGCGGTTCACTAATTGATGTCGGCGGTGGCTGCGGCCAGCGTGGGCGACACGATAGAAGGGTGAGTGGTTATGAACGCGATACTGGAAAACAAGCCAGCAACGGCACCGACCAAGAGTCGTCGGCGCTTTCCTGCCGAGTTGAGCATCTTCCTGGTGCTGATCGGCATCGGCCTGGTCTTTGAAGTGTTTGGCTGGATCGTGCGCGACCAGAGCTTCCTGATGAACTCCCAGCGTCTGGTGCTGATGATCCTGCAGGTGTCGATCATCGGCCTGCTGGCGATCGGCGTGACCCAGGTCATTATCACCACGGGTATCGACCTGTCCTCCGGCTCGGTGCTGGCGCTGTCGGCGATGATCGCTGCGAGCCTGGCCCAGACGTCGGACTTCGCTCGGGCGGTGTTCCCGTCGCTGACTGACTTGCCGGTGTGGATTCCGGTAATTGTCGGACTTGGGGTGGGATTGCTGGCGGGGGCGATCAACGGCAGCATCATTGCCATTACCGGTATCCCGCCGTTCATTGCCACCCTGGGCATGATGGTCTCGGCTCGTGGCCTCGCGCGGTACTACACCGAAGGCCAACCGGTGAGCATGCTTTCGCAATCCTATACGGCGATCGGAAACGGCGCGATGCCAGTGATCATTTTCCTGGTGGTCGCGGTGATCTTTCATATCGCCCTGCGTTACACCAAGTATGGGAAGTACACCTACGCCATCGGCGGCAACATGCAGGCGGCACGTACTTCGGGGATCAACGTCAAGCGGCATCTGGTGATCGTCTACAGCATCGCGGGGTTGCTGGCAGGCCTGGCGGGTGTGGTGGCGTCGGCACGGGCCGCGACCGGGCAAGCCGGGATGGGCATGTCTTATGAACTGGACGCGATTGCCGCAGCCGTGATCGGCGGCACCAGCCTGGCCGGCGGAGTAGGGCGCATCACCGGCACGGTCATCGGCGCACTGATCCTCGGGGTCATGGCCAGCGGTTTCACCTTCGTCGGCGTCGATGCCTACATTCAGGACATCATCAAAGGCGCGATCATCGTGGCGGCAGTGGTCATCGATCAGTACCGCAACAAGCGCAAACTCAAGCGCTGAGCCTCAGATAAAACAGCCAATGCGCCACGCCCAACCCGCGTGGCGCAGCCGTTTGTCTTCTATATACAGCCGCTCGACTGAATTTCTTGCTATAAACGCACTCCGATAACCATCGCAAAGACTGCCGTAGAGCACTTTCAGGGCTTTGTCGGACAAATTCGCTGTCTTTTCAGTTGCTGAGGCCTCAAGTCGGCCTTAGACTGCCGCCCCTCGTAAATTGAGTGCCGGGTGGCGCTTGGAACTAAACGGCGCCTTTCCGATGGCCAGCCCAGGTCCGCCGGAACGCTCCCTAATTCGCCTTAATGCACGTTTTTTTATAGAGATATCAATGACAAAGGACAAGTTGCTGGCCATGCCGGCGGATGACTACATGAATGCCGAGCAACATGCTTTTTTCTCTGAGCTGTTGCAGAACATGAAAATCGAAACCCATGAGCGCATCGAGCAGAACCGCATCGCCATCGAAAGCCTGGATACCCCGGCCGATCCGGCCGACGCTGCTTCTGTTGAAGAAGAGCGCACCTGGTTGGTGAACGCGATCGATCGCGATCAGCGCATGTTGCCTCAGTTGGAACAGGCTCTGGAACGCATAAAGGAAGACAGCTTTGGCTGGTGCGACGACAGCGGCGAGGCCATTGGCCTGAAACGCCTGCTGATCAGCCCGACCACCAAATACTGCATCGAAGCTCAAGAGCGTCACGAACAGATCGACAAGCACCAGCGTCAGGCCTGATTTCGTAACGCCCCGCATCGCGGGCAAGCCTCACTCCCAAGGAGCAAGGATTGCCCGCGATGCTTTTTTTCGTCTGCGAAAAACCCACGTACTTCTATTGATCTGCTGCAACGCCCACTACTAATGGACCATGGATAATGGCCTTGTAGTGGCGTTTAATGCTGATACAACAATTAGAATTATTCGTGGGGTGACGAAGATGACGCGTGACGGATCTGTGGTTGCGGCAGTGCCTGCACCCGTACTTTTGCCGAAAAACCTTTGGCTGACGCCGACCCTGCAAAGCATTGCCCTGATGCTGTTGTTGTGCGCCATGGTGTTGGGTGGCTGGTCGCTTTACCTTGGTCTGCCATTGGCAGTGCTGGTGATCTGGCTACCTCGCTTGCGCTCGCGCGCCACCCCTGAGGTAACCCCCGCCGACAGCGCCAGCGCGATTGCCGAGTTGACTCGCGATCTTTCCTACACCACCAGCCATAACGCGTTGTCTGCCGCCGGTGTGGCCTTTTCGGTCAAGCAACTGGCCGACAAACTGCAATCGCAGCTCGGTGCCGCGGCGCAGATTGTCAGCAACGCCCAAGTGATGATCGCTACCGAACAAGCCACTTCGACACTCAGCCGGGAAGCGCTCAGTGCGGCCAGCGAGGCTCATCGGAGCAGCGCGGCAGGACGTACGGAGCTGATCGAGTCGATCGCCCGTATGCATCAACTCAGTCAGCGCGCCAGTAACAGCCGTGAACTGATCGAAGCCCTGAGCCTGCGCAGTGATGATATCCAACGGGTCACCCTGGTGATCCAGTCCATCGCCAGCCAGACCAATCTGTTGGCATTGAACGCGGCTATCGAGGCGGCGCGGGCCGGGGAACATGGTCGCGGATTTGCGGTGGTGGCCGATGAGGTTCGCGGTCTGGCCGCGCGTACCGCGACGGCCACGGGCGAAGTCGGGGAAATGGTCGCTGATATTCAACACCGCACCGCGCAAGTGGTGGAGCAGATCCGTCAGCTGTCCAGCGACCTCGATACCGGTGTCGAACAGGTCGAGCACACCGGTCAGCACCTGGAGAATATTGCGCGTCTGGCCGCCGGCGTCGAAAGCCAGGTCGGGGAAATTGCCAGGGGTGCTGACACCAACCGCGAACAACTCGATAGCCTGTTTCACGCCATCGAACAGATGCGCAGCGACCTGGCGATCAGCGACCAACAGACCCAGTGCCTGGCCCAGGCCGCGGTGCAAATGGAAGGTCAGGCCGAAACCATCAGCGAACGTCTCGCCGAAGTCGGGCTGGATGACTACCACCAACGAATTTATGACCTGGCCCGCGAAGGCGCGAGTCAAATCTCAGCGCGCTTTGAAGCGGATATCGACGAGGGCCGCGTGAGCCTCGATGACCTGTTTGACCGCCATTACCAAACCATTCCCAACACCATCCCGGCCAAATACCAGACCCGCTTCGATCGCTACGCCGATCAGGTCTTGCCGGCGATCCAGGAACCCTTGTTGCCGCGTCACGAAGGCCTGGTGTTTGCCATCGCCTGTACGCAGCAGGGCTATGTGCCGACCCACAACAAGGTCTTCAGCCAACCACTGACTGGTGATGCGCAGGTCGATACCTTGCAGAACCGCACCAAACGCAAATTCGCCGACCGCACCGGGATCCGCTGCGGCAGCCACCAGCAGGCCGTACTGCTGCAAACCTACACCCGCGACACTGGCGAACTGATGCACGACCTCTCGGTGCCGATCCTGCTCAAGGGCCGGCATTGGGGTGGTTTGCGCTTGGGTTATAAACCCCAGAATCCTCGCTAACCGCGTGACGCTGGCTTTTGTGGCGAGGGAGCAAGCGTCCTCGCCACAGTCAAGATTTTTAGGCTAGTGGATCTGATGCATCCGCAGGTTCAGGTCATCGACCACCCGCGCCCAATCGGCGTCTTCACGCAATTGTTCTTTCAGGAAGCCGGCTTGCTGCGGGGTCCAGAACTCGGCATCGATGAGCTTTTTGTCGTCGGCCAGGGGTGAATGGCTGGCAATGAAATCGTCGATGGCCTTCTCGCTGGAGTCCAGGCCGAGTTGGTCGAACAAGCCTTTCAAGTCATGTGTCGGTGAATCCATATTCATCTCCTTGCGGGTCGCGTTGAGTGCCCAATCGGCAGTGCAGCGTCATTGCATCTGAGGGAACCGCGCGCCAAGAGTTCGATAGGGTTTTAGCACCTTTCTGCGGAATCGCCACGATGATGGCACTAGGCTATTGCCTGTGAGGATGCCAACGATTACGATGCCGTCGCGTTTTTGGCGTCACTGAGCCGCCATTCGAAGCGTTCGAACAAGGATGTAGGCGACACTCGGTCCTCCAGATTCTCCACCGTTAAGTGCTGAATGCCCGACCCCTTGCGCGATTTTCTTTCGAGCCGACGCACCCCCGATCCCGCATGAAAAGGATGTATGCAGTGAAACGTCTTGTTTATCTGATGGCCATCGCACTAGGCCTGTCGTTGACGGGGTGTGTGTCTTTCACCCCGCTGGGTCCCATCGGCGAACCCTTGAGCCCCGCGCCATCCACCCTTGACCGCAGTGCCGAGATCAGCGATGTGGTGATTTCCGCCCCCGAACTGGACGAGAAGGTGCGTGTCGCCGGTAGCCGGCAGTTGACCGAGCAGATCAGCACCTATGTCGATAAAAGCGATTATTTCAAGCGAATCGTAGTGTTCCCGGCCAAGGCCGGTGAGGACGACGTGGTGCTCAAGTTCAACCTGACCTCGCTGGCAGGCAAACGCACCATGCACCCGGCTTACATTCCCGGTGCGCTAGTGACCTTGACCCTGTGGATTTGGGTCGACGGTCCGATTTACGTCGATAAATACGACCTGGCGGGCGAACTGATCATCGAAGATCGTCAGGGCAAGCAACTGGCCAGGTCGGTCGAGCAGGTCAAGCTCGACAAGAATGTAGGCTTGTGGAACGCCGACTATCTCAATCCCCGCCTGGGCGGTACCCAGTTGCGTGCGTTGATCGCTCACTTGTTGGCCAGTGCCACCCCTCAATTGCGTACACCGTCAAAGGAATTGGCAGCACATGAATAAATACCTTTTGGTTTTGCTGGCGTTGGTCAGCAGCACCCTGACTGGCTGCATTTCCTACTCCCAGCATGACTTGCCGCCGGTGGATCAGTGGCCGCCGGCCCAAGCCAGGCAAGACAAGCCCAGTGCATATCTGCACGTGACTACTCAGCAGCAGTTCAACGGCGAACTCTCGGGTGGCGTGGGCAATGCGGCGCTGGTGGAAAAGAACATGCTGGAAACGTTCAAAGAGTCCGGACAGTTCAAAAACGTGACCACCGACAAAGTCGACTCGAACCTGTACGTCACGAGTACCTTGACTAACAACGAGCAGGGCAATATCGCCAGTGCCTGGCTGACGGGGTTCACGTTCTTCGTGATTCCGACGACGTTCAGCAATACCTTCACGCTGGAAACGGTGTTCAAGGATCAGGAAGGCAACGTGCTGGGTAAAATCGTCAAACAGGAGAGCACTCGCACCTGGTTGCAGATCCTGCTGATTGTCGGGTTGCCGTTCAATGAACGAGGGGACGTGCTGCTCAAGCACCTGACCCAAAGCACGCTGGATGAAGCGGTCAAGCGCAAGCTGATCTGATGGGTTGTCGATAGGAAGGCGTGCACGCCGCAGACACCTCTCGGGCCGAGGTGTCGAGCCTGCTGGGGAGGCAGGTTCTGGCTTGTTTTCACGCGCTGAGGGGCATGAAAATCGCGCGGTCCAGCGCGGTTCCCGGACGTGTCCACCGCCTCTCAGGCTTTCAATGCACCTTCGTCGACAGCAACCTTCAGCGCCTTGGCGGCATCCTGGGCGGCAACGGCGGCGACGTCCGAGGTCTTGAACCAGCGATCCTTCTCGACCTGGTGATACGTCACGGTGGTCAGCGGTGGTTTGGCGCGCATGACAATGACTGCCTGGAATTCGCCTTCAACCTCTCTGGCTTCGCCCCGGATAAAAAATTCGCCGATATCAAATTCCGTCACGTAGCAGCCTTCCCTTGAAATATTCTGTTGTTTTGAACGCCGCCCACCCTGGGGGGCGGGTTTCATTGGTCGGGCAGTATGGCAGTAGTTGCATGCCGGCGGCTGAGTTAAGTCGCCGGCATAACGAAGCGTTTATGGAAGTGGATGTGGCGGGGGACCGTCAGCCGTGTACCTCGAGTGAGCGGGCAAGGGCGCAAGCTTCGTTATGATTGCCACGGAAACCTCTGACGCGACCGGTGGAAATTTCCTTGATATGAAAAAAGGCATTGCCGGCCAGAATGACCTGAAAGCGTGGCCGGGCGAGCTCTTCGAGGTAGTATTCATGCGGTTGAAACATCCCTGGGGGCAGTAACCTCGAGCTGATCGTATTGGGCGCCTGAGGGTGAGCAAAATGTGTCAGCGTGCACATATGAAGTCCTTTTCGTTGTTTTACCGACGTGTGTATGTGGTTTTGGGTAGTCTCGATGAGCATCGCTGCTCTAGAATCGCCGTCAGCGTTTGGCGATCGATGGTCATCTAAAGCAATTTTTTGCTGGCGATATGTCGGAAAAGTGCTTTTTTTAAAGAGATTTTTCCCTAAAGTTGGTAGTCCCGTTTTTCTGGCCGTCGGAAAGGCTTTTTCCTTCAACCTCTGACGAACGCCAGGCAAGACGACGTGAGTGTTGTTCCAGTAGTCTTCTCAAACCTCGCGATGGATGAGCGCTCTGCTCGTTTCAGGATTTCAACCCGGGTCATTTGGCTACACCTTCGGTATGCCGCTTTTTTCTGCTGTGCGCTGTTTCCCTGCGTGCAGCATCATTTTCAGATGTGGGGATGTTTCCTTGGCAGTAAGTAATCTCGATATGCATGCTTTGTTCGTGTTGGGTGATTTGCGCGCAAAGCTGGTTAAACAGTTTCAGTCACGTTTTGTTTACATCACCGAACAGAACGCTGAAGGCATTTATATTGCCGAGATCGACACCGAAGAGGCGCTGGTGGTTGATGACAAACCAGGGCTTAAACTCAAGGTCGGCGATCATTTCAGCGCCTCTGTATTGCCCAGTCGCGAAGGCGGCAAGCTGGACATCAAGTTCCGCGAAATCAAATTGACGGTTTACGGCCTGGGTGATTACGCCTTCGTCACCACCGCTGATGGCCACGGGATCGTGTTCAAGGAAGGTCATAGCGTAGTGATGGTGTTCGCCGTTCACCAACAGTTGCAGGAAGGCCTGACCAAAACCCTGAAAGCCGTGACTGCCAAGGCTGCCAAGTGGCGAAAAGGGGAACTGGTTACCTTCAAGGCCAGCGAATAATGACCCTGACCCGCGCCGACTTCCACGAACAGAACCAGGCCAGCGCGCAAGCTGAAGCCCAGCGGCTGTTCGACCAGAAGTCTGTTTTGCAAGGTGCATGGCTGGGTTGGGTGGCGTCACAGATCTATACATTGCGGCCGGCGGAATACGCCAGCATGGTACGAAGAGCGTTGGCGCGCTTGCAGCCCCCCCCGAAAACTGATTGATCTCCCTCGAACGCAGGAACCTCTACTACAGTCAGTTGACTGAGTATTCAGAGGCTTTGTGGTCTTCTGCCAGGCCATCCTGCTATTGCTGTGAACAGCACGAGGTACAAAAGCATGAACGGATTTCGACGGTTGTTGGCCGCTACTCTGGCCACATTCGGTTTGTTGGCTTCACCCGGTCCGGTGTTCGCTGCCCAGGCGCCGATCCATTTCGCCGACCTGAACTGGGAAAGCGGCAGCCTGATCACCGATATCCTGCGGATCATCGTCGAGAAGGGCTACGGGCTGCCGACCGATACCTTGCCTGGGACCACCATCACCCTGGAGACCGCACTGGCCAATAATGACATTCAGGTCATTGGCGAAGAGTGGGCCGGTCGCAGTCCGGTCTGGGTCAAGGCTGAGGCCGAAGGCAAAGTCGCGAGTCTCGGCGATACAGTCAAGGGCGCCACCGAGGGTTGGTGGGTGCCCGAGTATGTGATCAAGGGCGACCCGGCAAAAGGCATCAAGCCGTTGGCGCCGGACCTGCGCAGTGTCAGTGACCTGCCGAAATACAAGGACGTGTTCCGCGACCCGGAAACCCCGGACAAGGGGCGCTTCCTCAACAGCCCGATCGGCTGGACGTCGGAAGTGGTCAACCAGCAGAAACTCAAGGCGTATGGGCTGGACGACAGCTATGTGAATTTCCGCAGCGGTTCAGGGGCAGCGCTGGATGCGGAGATCAGCTCTTCGATTCGACGCGGCAAACCGGTGCTGTTCTATTACTGGTCACCCACTCCGTTGCTCGGCCGCTTCAAACTGGTTCAGCTCGAAGAGCCGCCGTTCGACGCCGATGCCTGGAAAACCCTGACCGACGCTGACAACCCAAATCCGAAACCGACTCGTTCACTGCCCTCGAAGCTGTCCATTGGCGTGTCCACGCCATTCCAGAAACAGTATCCGCAGATTGCCGAGTTCTTTACCAAGGTCGATTTTCCGATCGGTCCGTTGAACAAGGCGCTGGCCGAGATGAGTGAAAAACACACCCGGCCGCGGCAGGCGGCGCAGGCGTTCATGAAGGCGCACCCGGACGTGTGGCAGGCCTGGGTGCCGAAGGAGGTGGCGGATAAAGTCAGCGCCGAGTTGAAGTAACGCGCTTAAAACCGAGTCTGCACCGCCAGCTCGAAGGTGCGCGGTGTACCGAGGTAATACGCCGGAGACACATGCGCGAACTCGGCATACACCTCATTGGTCAGGTTGCGCACCCGGCCGGTGACGGTGGTGTGTTGATCGACCTTGTAGCTGAGGAACGTACCGTAGAGCGTGTACGACGGTACGGTCAGGGTGTTGGCGCTGTCGGCAAACACCGAGGCCACATACCGTGCATCGACACCACCCCGCCATTGCGGCGCGAAGTCATAGGTCAGCCATAGATTACCGACTCGGTCCGGCACGTTGGTCGGTGTGTTGCCTTTGCGTGAAACCACGACACCCGCCGCATTCCTCTCGTTGAATTCGTCGTACTGCGCATCGACCCAGGCGAAGTTGCCTTCGGCCAACAGCTTGTCGGTGATCCTGAACGAACTGGCCAGTTCGATCCCTTTGGACGTCTGCTGGCCCACGGGAATGCTGCTGCTCGGATCCAGCGGATCGGTCACCGCGAAATCCTTTCGCTCGATCGTGTAAGCCGCCACCGTTGCCGAGCCGCGGCCGTCCAGATAGTCGAATTTACTGCCGACTTCCCATTGCTTGCCGGTGGACACATCGAAGTTTTGCGTGCCGTTGGGCTGTTCGGCGGCGGTGCTGTATTGCACGTAGACGTTGGCTTGGGGAATGAACTGGTAAGTCAGGCCGACCCGACCGGTCACCGGCTCCCAGCTACGCTTGAGGTGTCGGGGATTGCTGGCGGTCACGACTCGGTGGTTGGTCACGTCCAGGTCGATGTCGTCATACCGCAGGCCAGTCAGCAGCGCGAGTTTGTCGGTGAGGGCCAAACGGTTCTCGGCGAACAGGGCTTTGGTGGTGACTTCGTTGGTCTTGTCGCTGACAAACCCCGGTTTGGTGCCCGGGATGTCGTAGAAGTGACCCGGCTGAAAGTGATTCGGGTTGACGGTGCTGGCACCTTTGACGTTCAGCGGCGAATTGGTGGTCTGGTTGACCTTGTACTCCAAGCCGCCGGACCAGGTCGTGTCCAGCCCGAACAGCGTGTTGTCGTGGCGCAGTTCGAACTGGTTGCCGTTCTGCTCGCCCTGATGCCGGACCTGATACGCCGTGGAGCGATTCACCGCACTGTTGTCGGCGTTGTACTGGTAGGTTTCCAGGTTGCGGTAATCGCGCTGGCTGTCGAGGTGGTAAAGGGTGTTGCGCAGGGTGGTGCTGTCGTTGATCCGGTAGTCGATGATCGAGCGCACCCAGATTGTGCGCTGCTCGTAGCGGCCGTCCTCGACGTTGTAGTTGTTGAAGCGGTTGTGCTTGTCGATCTTCAGTTCGCCGGCCTTGGGGTTGAGCACCGGCGTGCCCCAGTAAGGGCTGTCGTCGTGTTCATCCTGATATTCCAGGGCCAGGGTGTGGGACAGGTCAGGCGTCAGGTCGCTGAGCAGCGAGAACGCCACGCTCCACGCATCACGCTCCTGGCGGTCGATGTAGCCGTTGCCGGTGGTGTGGCTGACGTCGAACCGCGCGTAGTGCTGCACGTCTGAACGTGCATCGCTCAGGGCGTGGTTGAGGCTGAATGCGGTCTCGGTGGTGTCGTAGCTGCCGTAGCTGACCCGGCCTTCGATGGCTTGCTCTTCAGGCGTCGCCAGTTTGGTCACGTAGTTCAGCGAACCGCCCACGGAGCCAGCACCATTGATCAGCGATGACGGTCCGCCCACCAGCTCCACGCGATCATAGATCCAGGCGTCTACCGGCCGGGCGAGGCCGCCGGAGACATTGATGCCGTTGAACATCTGGGTGATCTGGCTGCTGGTGAAACCGCGATAGGAGACGAACCCACCGAAGCCCGGTGGTGCGCTGGCGTTGACGCCCGGTAGGGTGTTGGCGGCGTCCTGGAAGTTCTGCGCACCGTGGCGCTCGATGTCATTGCGGTTGGCCACGGCCACCGAGGCCGGGGTTTCGCGCACGCTCAGGCCAAGCCGCGACGCCATGGCGCTGGACTGATCCAGGCTCAGCCCCGGCTCTGGCGCAGCGTCGCCATCAATGGTGATGGGCGCGAGATCGATTGTGGATTGCGCCCAAGCGTTTACAGACAGGCAGCCGAACAGGCTTGCCAGTAAAGGAATGCGTTTCATCGATGAGTCCTGAATGCTTGACTAAGAAGCAGCGCACACGCCAACGCCACGCATTGGCGAGGTGGGCTGATCGGAAAAGGCGAAGAAGGTCAGGCGACAGGCGGAGCGCGAGGATTGGCCGAGGGCCAGGTGAAGCGGGCAGGGAGGTCAGCATTGGCGACGACGGCCAAGGGCGGACTGTGTTGCTGCGGGAGGATCGCCAGGGTCAGGCTGGAGTTGAGCGTCGGGCCCATACCGCCGGTGGAGCACAACGGGCAGCCAAAGGCCTTGGACAGGGTCGGCAGTTTGTCTTCGGAGGTGTTCGACGAGGCCGGCAGTTGGCTGGCCGGGTCGACGGTACAGAACTGGCCGCCGATGCCGTTGAGCTGCATCCCGACCATTTGCCCGTGACCGATACTGCAGGCGAACACGTTGAACAGGACACAGCAATAAAGCATCCATGCTATCAATGTGCGATCAGTGCGGCCGAGTTTCATGGGGCGGCACTTTATCATCGCCGATGACGAATACCCTTACAAAATCGTTCAAGGAAGTTCATTCTGCTGCGACATTTCACGCTGGAAGTCCGAACATGAGCCTATTGATCGCGCAATGGATGGCTGCCATCTTCCTGTTGATCAGCCTGATCCACCTGTACTGGGCGGCGGGTGGCACGTTGGGTAGCGAGGCGGCGGTCCCGCGAATGTCGGCACAGGACGGCGGGGAACCCAGGCCGGCCTTCAAGCCTTCAGGCTTTGCCACGTTGCTGGTGGCGGTCGGGTTGCTGCTGATTGCGATGCTGGTGTGCTTGCGGGTCGGCCTGTATCTGCCGACGGTGGATCACTGGTCGCTGCAATGGGTGATCAGTGCGATTGCGATGCTGATGTTCGCCAGGGCGATCGGCGATTCGCATCTGATAGGGTTCTTCAAACAGGTGAAGGATTCGAAGTTTTCCAAGCTCGACACCTGGGCTTATTCGCCGTTGTGCGTGGTGTTAGGGGCGGGTTTGCTGGCCGTTGCCTGGATCTGATTTTTTGGCGCCTAACTCCCGTTTTCCGTGCGCCGACTGCTCACCTCGGCCGGCACATCATCTCCCGCCATGCGCTTGCGAAACAGCGCCGCCCGCGCTAGCAACAGCGTGGTCACCGGCACCGTCAGTGACAACAGAATCGGAATCAACCAGGCATGCAAAACCGGCCCGGACTTGAGCGCCGAAAAGTAAATGATCGAGGCCAGCGCCACGCACCAGGCACCCAATGTCGACGCCAGCGCCGGCGGGTGCATGCGCTGGAAAAAATCCTTCATCCGCACCAGGCCAATGGCGCCGATCAGTGCAAACACACTGCCGAACACCAGCAGGATCGCCACCGGAACTTCCACCCACAGAGACAGTTCCGCGCTCATTCGATCACCTCGCCACGCAGCAGGAATTTCGCCAGGGCAAACGAGCCGACGAAACCGAACAACGCAATCAGTAGCGCTGCCTCGAAGTAAGTGTCACTGGCATAACGAATGCCCAGCGTCAGCATCATCAGCATTGCGATGATGTACAGGTAATCCAGCGCCAGAACCCGGTCCTGGGCCGACGGCCCCTTGAACAGCCGGATCAGGGTCAGCAGCATCGCCAGCGAAAAGATGAACAGGCTCAGCAGGATCGCGTTCGACAGCAAGTCGCTCATTCGAAGATCTCCATCAAGCGGCGCTCGTAGGTCGCCTTGAAGTGCTGGATGAACAGCGTTTCGTCATTCAGATCGAAGATATGCAGCAGCAGAATGCTGCGGTCCAGTGCCAGCTCCGACCACACGGTGCCGGGAATCACCGTGCAGATCATCGACAACGCGGCCAGGCCATTGGCATCACGCAAGTCCAGCGGCACCTTGATGAAGCGCGAACGCGGTGGACGACGACCGGCGTTGAGCACACTCCAGGCTACGGCGAGGTTGGACACCACCACATCGCGCCCGACAAGAAAGAACAAACCTACAATCACGCCCGGCCGACGAATACGAATCGGCAGTGGCCGCAGCTTGCGCATCATCAACGGTGCGCAGAACCCCAGCACCGCGCCCAGCAGCAGATTGCCGGGGCTCATCGACAGGTTCAGCACCAGCCACAGCAACCACAGGGCCAGCGACAACCAGGGCGCAGGAAACAGACGCTTCATGGCGTGACCTCCACTACTGCGGCTCTGGCTTCCGGGCTTGGAATCGCACGGGTACCGAGCACCGCCATCACGTATTGCTGTGGGTTGTTCAAGGCTTGGGCGGCCGCCTGGGTGTAGCGCAGCAGCGGTTCAGCCTTGAAGGTCAGCGCTATGCTCAAGCCGAGCAACGCAATGATCGGCACGCATTCGAAAGGTCGCAGCAACGGCGACGGCCGCTCTTGGGGTGTCCAGAAGCGCTGGATGCCCAAACGCGAGAAGGCAATCAGCGACGCCAGGCCGGAGAGAATCAGCAGCGCGAGCAAGCCCCATGCGGCGTTCGAAATCGGCCCATCGCTGCCAGTGCCCAGGCCCAGCGGATTGAGCAGGGCGCTGAGCAAGCCCAGTTTGCCAATGAATCCCGAGAGCGGTGGCATGCCGATGATCAGCAGTGAGCAGGCAATGAAACTCAACCCAAGGAACGCCATGGTCCAGGGAATCACCTGGCCGACCACGGCTTTCTGTTCGTCATCGAGGTTGATGCCTTTGGGCGGCTGCAACGATTCCATCGGACGTGGAAGCAGGTCGCCGTCATCGAACAACGGCATTTCATTGGCCGAACGCGAACGCTCGATCAACTCGGCCAACTGGAACAACGCGCTCAACGCCAGGGTCGAGCTGACCAAGTAGAACAGCGCCGCGCCGATCAGGTTCGGCTGGGCGAAACCGATGGCCGACAGCAGAATCCCGGCCGACACCAGAATACTCAGGCTGGCCAGGCGCTCCAGTCGTTGTGCGGCGAGAATCGCCACAGCGGCGCAGACGATGGTCGCCATGCCGCCGTAGATCAGCCAGTCGCCGCCAAAGTACGCCGACGCCCCTGCCTGGCCGGAAAACAGCAAGGTCCACAGACGCAGCAAGGTATAGACGCCGACCTTGGTCATGATCGCGAACATAGCCGCCACCGGCGCGCTCGCCGCGCTATAGGCCGGCACCAGCCAGAAGTTCAGCGGCCACATCCCGGCCTTGGCCAGGAACGCCACGGCCAGAATCCCGGCGCCGGCATGCAGCAGGCCGCGATCGGCTTCGGGCACCAGCGGAATTTTCAGCGCCAGGTCGGCCATGTTCAGGGTGCCGGTGACGCCGTAGATCAGCGCCGCGCCGATCAAAAACAGTGACGAGGCCAGCAGGTTGATCGAGATGTAATGCAGCCCCGACGACACCCGCGCCCGACCCGAACCGTGGAGCATCAGGCCGTAAGAAGCCGCCAGCAATACTTCGAAGAATACAAACAGGTTGAACAGGTCAGCGGTCAGGAACGCGCCATACAGGCCCATCATCTGAATCTGGAACAGCGCGTGGAAGCTCGAACCGGCGCCGTCCCAGCGGGCCATGGCGAACAGCAGGGCGCTGACGCCGATGATCCCGGTCAGTACCAGCATCAGCGCCGACAGACGATCGACCACCAGCACGAGACCGAACGGCGCCTGCCAGTTGCCCGGAAGGTACACGCCGATGGCGCCGGGGACGCCCGTCTCCTGAGTCCATTGCAATAACAGCACGGCAATGCCCAACCCCACCAGGCTGGAAAACAGGTTGATCTTGGCCTTCAGCGGACGGTGTCTTTCCCCCAGCATCAACATGACGGCAGCGGTCAGCAGCGGCAGCAGAATCGGTGCAGCGATCAGGTGCGGCATCAGATTCATTCTTTAGGCTCCCGGCCATCCACATGGTCGGTGCCGGTCAGGCCCCGGGAGGCCAGCAGCACCACCAGAAACAGCGCGGTCATGGCGAAGCTGATCACGATGGCGGTCAGCACCAGCGCTTGCGGCAGCGGGTCGGTGTAGTGCAGCAGATCTTGCGGTACGCCGTCCTTGATGATCGGCTCCTTGCCGATAAACAGGCTGCCCATGCTGAAAATGAACAGATTGACGCCATAGGACAGCAGGCACAGGCCCATCACCACTTGAAACGTCCGTGGTCGCAGGATCAGCCAGACCCCGGACGCGGCCAACACGCCGATGGCGACTGCGATGACTTCTTCCATCAGACGGCTCCTTGAGTGGCGACGGATCTGGGCAGGGCAGCGGTCTTGTGACCCCGTACCGATTGGTGAGCAAGCGCGGTGAGGATCAACAGGGTCGAACCGACCACCACGGCGTACACGCCAATGTCGAAAAACAGTGCACTGGCGATGTGAATGTCACCGAACACCGGCAGTTCGAAATGCCAGGTGTGGGTGGTCAGGAATGGGTAACCGACCGCCATCGCCCCGAGGCCGGTAACCGTGGCGAACAGCAACCCGGTGCCCATCCAGCGCAGCGGTCGCAGGCTCATCTGCGCCTCGACCCACTGGGTGCCAGCGACCATGTATTGAAGAATGAACGCGACCGACATCACCAGACCTGCGACAAAGCCGCCGCCTGGTTGATTGTGGCCGCGCATGAACAGGTAGACCGACACCACACACGCGATCGGCAGCAGCAGGCGAACCAGCACCGCCGGCACCATCATGAAGCCGAGCGCGGTATCGCTGGCGTGACGCGGGTTGACCAAATCAGTCACCACGTCCGGTGCCAGCAGACGTTGCTGGGCTGGCAACTGCAGGCTTTCTTTTGGCGGACGGAAGCGTCGCAGCAGGGCGAATACGGTCAGGGCCACGGCCACCAGCACGGTAATTTCACCGAGGGTGTCAAAGCCGCGGAAGTCCACCAGCATCACGTTGACCACGTTGCTGCCACCGCCTTCGGGCAGCGCACGGCTGAGGTAGAACGAGGAAATATCGTTCGGGGTCTGGCGCGTCAGCATTGCGTAGGCCAGCAACGCCATGCCGCCACCGACCACGGTCGACAGCAGCAAGTCGCGGAGACGGCGGATGCGTGCCTTGCGCAGGCTGCTCGGCAACGGCGACACCTCTTCGATTCGTCGAGGTAGCCAGCGCAGACCGAGGAGGATCAACACGGTCGTCACCACCTCCACCGCCAATTGCGTCAGCGCCAGGTCCGGTGCCGAGAACCAGACGAAGGTGATGCAGGTCATCAGGCCGCAGACGCTGACCATGGTCAGGGCCGCGAGACGGTGATACTTGGCCTGCCATGCCGCGCCGAGGGCGCAGGCAATCGCCAGCAGCCAGAGGGTCACGAACACCATCGAACCCGCAATCCTCGGCCGGTCGCCCCAGCTCAGGCCGCTGTGGAGCATCGGGATCAACCCGGCCAACACGGCCGCCAGCACCACCAGGAACAATTGGGTTTGCAGGCGCTTGGTGCTGATCCGCCGCTCGAGACGACGGGCCAGGCGCATCATGATCACCAGGCTGCGCTCGAACAGGCGCTTGCCGTTGAACCGGCCAATGATCGGCGGGTACTTGAAACGCCCGTGTTTGAGCTGATTGCGCAAGAGCAGATAAAGCACGATGCCGCAGGCCATGGCGATCAGGCTCATGATCATCGGCGCGTTCCAGCCGTGCCAGATCGCCAGGCTGTATTCAGGCAAGGTGCCACCCACCACTGGCAGGGCCGCCGCGGCCAACACCGGGCCGACCACCTGCGCCGGGAAAATCCCCACGACCAGGCAGGCGAATACCAACAACTCCACCGGCGCGCGCATCCAGCGTGGCGGCTCGTGTGGGGTGTGCGGCAAGTCGGTGGCGGTCGGGCCGAAGAACACGTCGACGGTAAAACGCAGCGAGTAGGCGACGCTGAAGGTACCGGCGATGGTCGCGACGATGGGCAGCGTCATCTCGATCCAGGCCGTGGCATTGATGAACACTGTTTCGGCGAAGAACATCTCTTTGGAGAGGAAGCCGTTGAGCAGCGGCACACCGGCCATGGACGCGCTGGCGACCATGGCCAGAGTGGCCGTGAACGGGATCAGCTTGATCAGGCCGCTGAGTTTGCGAATGTCCCGGGTGCCGCTTTCGTGGTCGATGATCCCGGCGGCCATGAACAGCGAAGCCTTGAACGTGGCGTGGTTGAGAATGTGGAACACCGCGGCCACAGCGGCCAGCGGACTGTTCAGGCCCAGCAGCAGGGTGATCAGGCCCAGGTGGCTGATGGTCGAGTAGGCCAGCAAACCTTTAAGGTCGCTCTGAAACATCGCGCAATACGCACCGAGCAGCAGGGTGCAGGCACCGGCGCCGCTGACGATGTAGAACCATTCTTCACTGCCGGACAGCGACGGCCACAGCCGTGCGAGGAGAAAGACCCCGGCCTTGACCATGGTTGCCGAGTGCAGATAGGCCGAGACCGGTGTCGGCGCCGCCATGGCGTGGGGCAGCCAGAAGTGGAAGGGGAATTGCGCGCTTTTGCTCAGGGCGCCGATCAGGATCAGGGGTAGCAGAATTGGGTAGAGGGCGTGTGCGCGAATCAGATTGCCGGCGGCCAGGACTGTGTCCAGGTCATAGCTGCCGACCACATGGCCGAGCAGCATGACCCCCGCCAATAGACACAAACCGCCTGCGCCGGTGACCATCAGCGCCATATATGCACCGCGTCGCGCATCGGCGCGGTGGTGCCAGTAACCGATCAACAGGAATGAAAAGAGACTGGTCAGCTCCCAGAAAAACACGATCTGGATCAGGTTGCCGGAGATCACCAGTCCAAGCATGGCCCCCATGAACGCCAGGAAAAACGCGAAGAACCGTGGCACAGGATCGTCCGGCGACATGTAGTAGCGGGCGTACAACGAAACCAGCGTGCCGATACCCAGCACCAGCATCGAGAATAGCCAGGCGAACCCGTCCATGCGCAGGACGAAGTTCAAGCCCAGGCTGGGCAACCAGAAAAATTCTTCGCGGATCACCCCGCCATCGGCGATGTGCGGGTACAGCAGTGCGACCTGTACGGTGCCTATCAAGGCAACCAGACCCGCCAACAAAGATTCGGTGTTACGCGCATTGTGCGGCAGCAAGGCTGCCAGACAGCTGCCGATAAAAGGCAGAAGTAGTAGAACTATCAGGGACATAGGCTTCTAATCTGCGGAAGTTTGTAAAGCATCATACGTGCCAGTTCCCGGATCACCAAACGCCAAGCTGTCGCAGAGTTCTACGAGGTAGACGGAAAATTCCTATTTTTCATTGTTTCCAAGCTATCTATCAGGCGCCGCAATCACTGCGGCTTAACCTTGTGTTTCCCGCCCCAACTCTTCCTCAGCCGTAGCAGCCTTACCCTTGGTCTTCAACTCACTGACAATCACCGCCGCCACAATCAACCCCGCACCCACCAGCGCAATCGCCGGCAACCGCTCACCCGCGATCCGCCCGACAATCCCGGCCCACACCGGCTCACCGGCATAAATCAGTGTTGCCCGGGTCGGCGAAACACTCTTCTGCGCCCAATTCATCGCCACTTGAATCGCCGCACTGGCCGCGCCCAAGCCCAACGCGCTGAATAACAGCAGCAAGGAAAAGTCCTGAATCCTTTCCTGAGTCGGCACCACCATCAAAAATGCCAGCGCCGAGGTGACCGCCAATTGCACCACCGTCACCCGTCGCACATCGACCTGGCCGGCATAGGTGCTGATCAGAATGATCTCCGCCGCAATCGCCACGGCGCTGATCAACGTGGCGATTTCACCCGGGCTGAAATTGAGCGACGCGCCGGCAGGTCCTGACAGCAACATCAACCCGGTAAACGCCAACATGATCCCGATGCTCGGCATCAACCCCGGACGCCGCCCCAGCACCAGCCATTGCAGCAGCGGCACGAAGGGCACGTACAACGCAGTAATAAACGCCGACTGACTGCTGGGAATGCTCTGCAACCCGACGGTCTGCAATCCATAGCCAAGCATGATCGCCACGCCGATAAAGGCCCCAGCCTTAAGTTCGAACAGCGTCAGATCCCGCAGATGACGCCAGGAAAACAGCGCAACAATGATCGCCGCCGCGGCAAAACGCAGACCGACGAAAAACATTGGCCCGCTGACGGTCATCGCATGTTGCACCAGCAAGAAGGTGCCACCCCAGACCATGGTGATCAGCACCAGCACGCACTCGGCCTTGCTGAACCGCGAGAAACGGGAGGAAGTTTGAGGGGTATTCACCGACGTCATGACCTTGCGCGCTACCTGAGGGGGACGCACAATGCGCCGAATGTTGCGCAGTATACTGCCCAGCCCCATCAAGTGAGCAATATAGTGCACAAAGATTCTACGCCGCGGGCTTCGGTCCTCCAGCACGTCAGCCAGAACGTTCGACGCTTGCGCCACGCCGCCGACATGAGTCAGGCGACTCTGGCGCAAAGGTCCGGGGTCAGCCGCCGGATGCTGGTGGCCATCGAGGCCGGCGAAAAGAACGTCAGCCTGACCACCCTCGACCGCGTGGCCGAAGCGTTGGACGTAGCGTTCAGCGACCTGATCCAGGCCCCGGATGCACGCGACCCGAGCCGCATCAACGAAGTAGCCTGGGCCGGGACGATTCCTGGCAGCAAAGCCGTTTTATTGTCCAAAGCCTCCGCCATCCGTGAGGTGGAACAATGGGAATGGTGCCTGCAACCGGGGGAAATTTACCCGTCGCAACCGGACGCCGAGGGCTGGAGTGAGCAGATCTATGTGTTCGAAGGCTGCCTGACGCTGGTGCTGGGTGATGCATCACATGAGATCGCTGCCGGCGAGTTCTACATGTTCGCCAGCAATCAGCCCCACGCCTATCGCAACGATGGGTTGGCGGCGACGCGGTTTGTGCGAAACGTGGTGATCTAACTGATTGCGTCCGCTGCTGACTCGACCCTCGGCCAGATCCCGCAAAACCGGTTCGGCAACGCTTTCTCCGAATCAAAAAGTAAAAATGCCGGAGCCTTTGAAGCCTGTGTCCGTTTCGATAAAGACACCGCGCGCAACCTGCGCCTGCCTGGCTATCCGATTCCATCCTGCACGTCGGCGGTAGGCGGGGTATGGTGTGCTCGCCATCGGTCGGGCGGAACCTTTCGTGGGTTTGGCGCCTATTATCGTCCAGGCTCTTTTTGAGATGAAACATTGATCAGTGAGAACGCCATGACTCAAACCCAAAGCGGACAGGCCAACGACGCCATCCGCCACGCGGACATCCTGATCGTCGGCGGAGGCCTCAGCGGTGCAATGCTGGCAGCGCAGTTGCTGCACCTGCCGGGCAAACGCCAGGTGCTGGTGATCGAACCCCGCGCCGAGCTGGGACGGGGCGAGGCGTACAGCGCGGTCGAATTAGGCCATACGCTCAACGGCAATGCGGCGCGGATGAGCGTCGACCCGGACAACGCCGACGACCTGACCCAATGGCTGACCGATTACATCGCGGCCGGCGGCTGGCCGGAGTCTGACGAACAACATGTGCCGGTCAGCGAATTGTTCCCGCCTCGGGGGATTTTCGGCCTGTACGTCCAGCAGCGCCTGGCTCAGGCGCAAGCGGTGGGGGCGCTGAACGGGTCAACGGTGGAGCATGTGCGGGCTGAGGTGGTTGACCTGCAAATGCGCGACGCTGCTGTGTTGCTGACCTTGAGCGACGGGCAACACTTGCAGGGCGCTTATGCGGTGTTGGCCACGGGAATGTTTCCCGCTGCGCGTACGGCACAGACCGAGTCCAGCGGCTTGAACGCCTTCGCGCTTGATCCGTGGGACGTCGCGGCCATGCAGCAGCTCGATCCGCAGTCGACCGTGCTGATCATCGGTTCGGGCCTGACCATGGTCGATGCCGTGGTGTCGCTGGAACAGGCCGGGCATCGCGGGCCGATCGAAGTGTTTTCCCGGCATGGCTTGCTGCCTCACGTGCGTCGGCAACCTCCGGCCTGGGCAGACTTTCTCGCAGAGGACCAAAAAATTCGCACACCGCGACAACTGGTGCGCGAACTGCGTCGGCATTGCCGGGACGCCATCGCTCAAGGCATCGATTGGCAGGCGCCACTCGACACCGTGCGGGCGCACATCGGCCGCTTGTGGAATCAGGCGACGGACGTGCAACGTCGGCAGTTCGTGCGGCATGTGCGGCCGTGGTGGGAAAGTCATCACCACCGCTCGCCGCCGTTGAGTGCCGAACGGGTGGAGCGGCTGCACAAGGAAGGCCGATTGCGGATTCAGGCGGCGTCGTTCAAAGGGCTGGAGCCTTCAGCGGACGCAGCCGTGAGCATCCGCATTCGGCGTCGGGGTGAAGCAGAAACTACCATTGTCAGCGGCGCGGCATTGATCAACTCCAGCGGCATCGAGTATGACTGGCGCCGGGTCGCTCGACCGCTGCCACAACAACTGCTGGCGCGCGGACTTGTCCGGCCGGGGCCGTTGGCGCTGGGGATTGCGGCGGCGGTCGATGGCGCGGTGTTGGGCGCCGATGAACACGTCGCCAGCCGTCTGTTCGCCATGGGTCCACCGTTGCGCGGCATGTGGTGGGAAAGCACGGCGGTGACTGACGTGGCGAGCCAGGCCAAGGCGCTCGCCGCTCGCCTCACAACAACGCCGCCCCTGTAGCCGCCGCTATTACTAAGAAACCCCGGGGAGATCGGATCTCCCCGGGGTTTCTTGTTTCGGGCGGCGCAAAGTCGTTGATCAATAACGCTGATACTTCGAACCGAACTCAGGGCGGTTTTCAGCGACGTAGAGTTTGCTCGCTTGGCTGTCTTTGTGATCAATGACCTCTAGCCGAGTTACGCCACCACTTGATAACACGGCACATACGCCGCGCCACCTGGCAGTTTCATCCGGTGCTGGGCGACGAAGGCCTTCAGCAGTTGATCCAGCGGTTGCATCACCGCGGCATCGCCACGGATCTGGTACGGCCCACGTTCTTCGATCAGGCGGATGCCCTTGTCCTTGACGTTGCCGGCGACGATGCCGGAGAACGCGCGGCGCAGGTTGGCGGCCAGTTCGTGGGCCGGCAGGTTGCGGCTCAGTTTCAGGTTGGCCATGTTTTCGTGGGTTGGATCGAACGGGCGCTGGAGGCCTTCGTCGATCTTCAGCAGCCAGTTGAAGTGGAACGCGTCATTGCGCTCGCGGCGGAACTGTTTGACCGCCTTGAGGCCTTGAGTCATTTGACGCGCGACTTCGGCCGGGTCATCGATGATGATCTCGTAGTGCTGCTTCGCCGTCTCACCCAGCGTGGCACCGACAAACGCGTCCAGTTGCTCCAGATACGGCGCGGCATTTTTCGGTCCGGTGAGGACCACGGGGAAGGGCAGGCCAGCATTGTCCGGGTGCATCAGGATGCCGAGCAGGTACAGAAACTCTTCGGCCGTGCCGGCGCCGCCCGGGAAAATGATGATGCCGTGGCCGACACGGACGAAGGCTTCCAGACGTTTTTCGATGTCCGGCAGGATCACCAGTTCGTTGACGATCGGGTTGGGCGCTTCGGCGGCGATGATGCCCGGCTCGGTCAAGCCGAGATAGCGGCCGCCGTGGATACGCTGTTTGGCGTGGGCGATGGTCGCGCCTTTCATCGGGCCTTTCATCACACCAGGACCGCAACCGGTGCAAATGTCGAGGCTGCGCAGGCCCAGTTCGTGGCCGACTTTCTTGGTGTATTTGTATTCTTCGGTGTTGATCGAGTGGCCACCCCAGCACACCACGATCTTCGGCTCGACGCCGGGACGCAGGGTGCGGGCGTTGCGCAGCAGGTGGAACACGTAGTCGCTGATGCCTTGGGAGGTGCTCAGGTCGATGCGTTGGGCGTCGAGTTCGTTTTCGGTGTAGACGATGTCGCGCAGGGCGCTGAAGAGCATTTCGCGGGTGCTGGCGATCATTTCGCCGTCAACGAAGGCGTCGGCCGGGGCGTTCAGCAGTTCCAGGCGTACGCCGCGGTCCTGCTGGTGAATGCGGATTTCGAAGTCCTTGTAGGCTTCGAGGATGGTTTTGGCGTTATCGACATGGGCGCCGGTATTGAGGATGGCCAGGGCGCACTGGCGGAATAAGGTGTAGGTGCTGCCGGATCCGGCTTCGCTCAGTTGCTGTACTTCACGTTGAGAAAGGGTTTCCAGGCTGCCTTTTGGGCTGACCGAGGCGTTGATTACTTGTCGTTGGGTCATTCAATGATCCTTAAAACGATGCCGTTCATACAGGCAAATGGCATCCGAATAGTATGTATCCATGAAAGAAGATGGCACGAACTGCGCTGTATCGCCATTTCCCCGTTTGATGATGAAAAGATGAAATGGAGCCCCAGCATAGCTAAATCCCCTGCAGAGGCGATAATGCCCCGCAGCCTTTTTAGCCATGCCCTCAAGGAACCCCGTCGCGATGTTCGAAATCCAGCCGCAGAACCCCGAACGCTATCGAAGCCAGACGCGACGCAGCACGATAATCATAGCCTTGATATTCCTGGCCCTGGCGATGGTATTGTCCAGCACGGCGGTGGCGTTGTTCGGCGAACCCGGTGGCGACAATCTGCGATTTAACGTCGGCGGCGTGTTTGTGTCGGTGCTGCTGATGGCCGCGCTGATGCGCGGCACGTTCTGGACCCAGCCATGGATGGCCCCGGCGGTTTACGGCTGGCAGCTCAAGCGCAGCCTGATGAGCATCACCAACGTCATGCATCAGGTGACGGCGGCGGTGGAGAAGGAGGATCCGACGGCCATGAAGCTGTTGCGTTTCTACCATCTGGGGCTGAGCCAGATGCACGAGCTGGACGGCAACTCCAGTGATCACAGCCAATTGACCCGCGAGATGGATCAGCACAAGGCGCGGATGGAAGCGCTGGGCATCGAGACGGCTCAGACGCAACTGAATCCCGCCTGGATCGATGGCGTGAAGCAGAACTCGAAATAAAATGGAACGGGCGAAATCCTGCCGTTGGCCGATCGCACAATCCATGCGTGCCATCACGCAACAACGGCTGGGCCATGGCCATCAGGCAGCTGGGACGGCATGAACCCGGCGCTGCTGGCGCGCAAGTTCGACGCGGTGGCGTCGTCAATGACCGTGACGCCCAAGCGTCTGGAGCAGATGGCGTTCACCGACAAGGTTTCCAATGCACCGGCCCGGTTGCTCGTCAAGCGTGGATCGGGCCCAAAAAGGGCGAACGGGAAGATTCGCCCCGTGGTCAGGATTCAAGGAGCGTCATGGGTCATCCGTCCGTTAACGATCGAATTGAACAATCCCGCCATGGCGTGCCCAGGGTCGCCGAGCAAGCCGGGGTACCTCTCAAGGTTCGCTCTGCGGTGATTCTGCTGGTCGCGGTGTGTCTGTCCATGACGGCTATCGTGATTTGGGAAACCTGGAACTCGCGCCAGCTCCATCTGCACGACAAAGAAGTGGCGATGTCCAACCTTGCCCAGACCTTGGCCTCGCAAGCGCAGGCGTCGATCAAGCAGGCTGATACGCTGCTGTTTACCTTGGTGGACCGCCTCGAAAACGACGGTTTCGACCAGGCCCGGGCACCCCGGCTGGAGCGTTTGCTCAGTGCCCAGCGCGGTGAACTGAGTCAGATCCATGGCTTGTTTGTCTATGATGAAGATGGGCGCTGGGTTGCCAATTCCAACGGCGCCGTCCTGCCCAATGCCAATAATGCCGACCGCGAATATTTCATTTTCCATCGTGATCATCCCGATCGAAGGCCTCACATTGGCCCTTCGATCAAGAGCCGTTCGAGCGGTGAATGGGTCATGACGGTTTCCCGTCGGATCAATCACCCGGATGGCAGCTTTGCCGGCGTGGCGCTGGCAAGCATCTATCTCAGCCACTTCCTTGCGCTCTACGACAGCATCGACATCGGCCGTAACGGCGTAATCAATCTGATCGCCGCCGACGCCACCATCGTCGTTCGCCGGCCGTTCAAAGAAACTGAAATCGGCATCAGCGTCGCCAAGGGGGCGCTGTTCACGCAGCTGTTGCCCAAGGGCAGTTCGGGCACGGCAACGGTCACCTCCTATGTGGATGGCGTCGAGCGTGTGGTCGGTTTTCGCAGGGTCGACGGTTATCCGCTGATCATCTTTGCGGCGCTGAATAAAGATGAAGTCCTGGCACCCTGGCGTAAGGAGGTACTGTTGAGTGCCAGCATCGTCTCGTTGTTCCTGGTGTTTCTGGGTGTCCTCGGTTATCGCCTCATTCGCCTCATGAAACAGCAGAATCATGTGCAGAACGCATTGCTCGATGCGCAAGAAAAACTCATCGAGGTCAATCGCAGCCTTGAGTTGCTGGCGCTGGAGGATGCATTGACCGGGCTGTCCAACCGGCGTCAGTTCGATCTGTTCATCCTCGCCGAAATGGGCCGCGCCCGGCGTAACCAGACCCACCTCGCGCTGCTGATGATCGATGTCGATCACTTCAAGAGCTTCAATGATCTTTACGGCCATGTGGCCGGCGATGAGTGTTTACGCAACATCAGCACGATCATCAGGGACAACATCCAGCGCCCCGGCGACCTGGCTGCCCGCTATGGCGGCGAAGAGTTTGCGGTGGTACTGCCCGGGACCGACTACGTGGGAGCGTTTCTGGTGGCGGAAAAAGTCCGCCGAGCGGTTCAGCAGGCCGGCATCCAACACAGTGAGGGGGCGGGAGGCACGGTGACGGTCAGCCTGGGGGTCGCCGCTTACAATCCGGCGTCACAAGCCCAGCCCAACGACCTGGTGGGGGCCGCGGACAAGGCGCTCTACGTGGCCAAGGCCAGCGGCCGGAACATGAGCGTCATTGCCAACTGAATTCAAACAAACGGGTCACTGCCCTGAACCCGTTGGGTGGACAGGTACGATTGCTTGAGCTTTTTCAGTCACCAGCCCAAGGCGCGGCCGTCATGATCGCCACGCCAGCCGGCATACACGATATTCGGCTCACGCGGATCGGCCAATGGTCTGAATCCTCGAATCGGGTTCAGGTTGCCCGACGTAACTTCCATAGCCTGATCAACCGAAGGTAGACCAGTACATTGATCGCCAGCAGCACGCTGCCCAGTCCCAGCTGAATCGCCGGTGTCAGGCCCGCCGGGTAAATGACCGGCCACACGTACTGCTCGATGAAACCGCCGCCATAACCGGTTTGCCCGGCCGCGTTGCGCATGAGGTTTTCCCACTGCGTCAGCGGGCAGGTCAGGTGGAAGACTTCCACCGACACGCCCCACGCAGCCGCAGGCAGGTGCCACCAGATCAAGGGGCGCCATTTGAGCACCAGCAGCCCGCCGAACAGCACGAACAGAATGAACAACAGGTGGAACAGGACTAGCCCGTCGGCGGCGACTCGGTAAAGCATGTCGACTCCCTGACGCGTTATGCGAATCGTTCCATGGTACTCGGGCTGGTTGCTGGCGCTCTATCGATTGTTTACGGTTCAGCGTTGCGGGCATGAGGAGGCAACAGGCAGGGCCGACCTGTGTGCGATTACTGTAGTGAATCAAGCGCGCAGTCGATGAATGGAACAAGTGCACGGCACAAGTTCGCAAGATTGTTCAAGTCAGCGGCCACAACTGCTGGCACAGTCTGAGGTCTTTCCCTGGTTGAAGAGCGTTATGTCCAATTCACTCATGCCGCGCAGTGCCTTTCTTCGCGGCGCTGCAGCGATCATGCCGTTGTCCCTGGCCACCGCGCCGTGGGGGCTGCTGGCTGGCTCCATGGCCATCGAGGCCAATCTCACGCCCCTGCAAGGCCAGGGTTTGTCGAGCATCGTATTCGCCGGTGCCGCGCAATTGGTGGCGATCGGCATGCTCAAGGGCGGTGCCGGGATTTTTTCGATTCTGCTGACCACATTGCTGCTGACCTCCCAACATTTGCTGTACGGGATGAGCATGCGTTCGGTGATTTCACCGTTGCCGGGCCGCTGGCGTGTGGGGCTCGGGTTTTTGCTCACCGACGAGCTGTTCGCCCTGACCAGTGCGCACGACAAACAACAGTTCAACCGCTGGTACGCGTTGGGTGTCGGCCTGACGTTTTACATCGCCTGGAACCTCTTCACCCTGGCCGGCATCGTGCTGGGCAGCAGCATTCCGGGGCTGGAACATCTGGGGTTGGACTTCTCGATCGCGGCGACCTTTATCGCCCTGATCACCCCGGTGGTGCGGAACGTGCCGACCGTAGTGTGCGTGGCGGTGTCGCTGTTCTGCTCGGTACTGTTCAGCTACTGGCAATGGGGCTCGGCGCTGGTGCTGTCGGGGTTGGCGGGCATGACCGCTGGCTTTATCTGCAACAAATTCTACGGTGAACGCACATGATGGTCTGGACGGTAATTTTAGGCATGGGGCTATTGGTGTTCCTCAACCGCTATGTGTTTCTGGAGCCGCGGCTGCCCGTGCGTTTGAGCAGTAATGCGCGCCAGTTCCTGGGTTTTGCGGTGCCTGGCATGCTGACGGCGATCTGTGGGCCGATCGTGTTCATGCCGGACAAGCAACTGAATCTGCAGTGGGATAACCCTTACCTGATCAGTTCGCTGGTGGCCGTGGGGCTGGTGCTTTACACCCGCAATACCTTGCTCAGCATGTTGTTGAGCATGGGGTTTTTCTTTTTGCTGCGTTGGTGGCGCTAAGTCGTTCCCGTCGAAATTGTTCTACGCTTAAAGGGGACCCCTACAGGAAGAGAGGTGAGCATGGCTAATGATCCGAAGCGTCCGTACCCGGATGAAGATGTGGATGACGAACCCACGGAAGAAGAGATTGAGCGACAGAGGCGCTCGACGCCGGACTGGAAGCACCCCGACGACGGTAAAGAGCTGTCAGATCGCGACCAGGAACGTCCGTTGAAGCCTTGACCGTGCGGCACCTACAAAAAGCCCCGCACTATCCATGGCCTTGAGGTAACCCAGCACAGGGGCTCGCCGGGCAGCACTGGAACCAAACACTGTGTACCCTTATCCAACCTCGCTCGGCCTGCAGCGACCTGCGGGCTGACGAAAGATGAACGGGCGAAGATTTTTGCCCTTTGACGTGCCGGACCATAACAGTGCGGCCCAAGGCAAAACATGAAACAGCGGTTCAAGGTTCTCTCTGCACTCATCATCGCCACCGGCCTGGTTGGGTGCATCGCTTCTCCTATCGAAATGACGCCGCAGACCGAGCAGCGTCTGAGCGCGCAACCGCCGATCCGTTTTCTGCTGACCTTCGACGACGGTCCCAGCGCTTCGAGTTTCTGGAATCCGACGATGACGGTGCTCGACAGTTTGGCCACTAACCCGGTGCAACCGAACCTCAAAGCGGTGTTCTTCGTGCAGACCCGTGCCTCACGGGCGGGCGGCAGTGAAATAGGACGCCAAGTCATGCACCGCGAACAGGCCGAAGGTCAGATCCTGGGCTTCCACACGGCCACGTCCGGGCACTCGAATCATCGCTCCCTGGACCCGCAAGAATTGGAACAGTCCCTCACCAGCGGCAGCGCTGATATTGCCGCGATTACCGGGGCGCTACCGACCCTGGTGCGCCCGCCATTCTGGAACTACGACAAGCGCACTTTCGCGGCCTATCAGCAACACGGCATGCACGTGCTGTTGACCGACCTGAGTGCCAATGACGGCAAGATCTGGGGCTTCAACGCCAGTCCCCGGCGGCGGTCCCACTTCGTGCGCACAATGTCCGAAGTGCGCGAGCGCATCGCCCTCGGCGAGTTACCGGTGGTGGACGGGGTGATTCCGGTGGTGGTGACCTTCCACGACCTCAATCGCTACACCGCGCGGCATACTCGCGAATACCTGCAAATCCTTCTCGACAGCGCGCAGGCGACCGGTGTGAAAACCGCACAGAAGCCGTTTTACGACGACACCGCAGCGCTGCAACGGGCCGCCATGGCGCGTACCGTTCGCGACAGTTTTCAACCGGTTAAATTACCGGGGCTCTGGAATCGGATTTGGGGTGGGGACGCTCACTGACATGTCGCCAAAGTGAGAAACAGTTAACACTTATTCTGAGCATTGGCGGGCGCAGGATTGGAAAAGCGCATCTATGCTGAGCAAGTTGGATCCGATTAACTGCCACGGAGGCGCCAGTCATGGTTTCAGTTCCTGAGCTTTGCCGCATCGTTGAGTCCGGTTTTCAACCGCTTTCCTGTGCCTGCGCGGAGAATCCGGACGGAACGTTACGGATCAAGGTCTACGAACCCGCCACCGGGCGAATTGATCTGTTGATTACCGGAGTATCACCCGAGCGGCTGACCAGCGTTCGCGATATCTCCAATCTGATTGGCGAGTTGCGCATCGAGATGCGCGCCGGTCGTCGGGCGTTTGCCGGTTGAAGTGGATCTATGTAGCAGGCACTCGGGTCAGGCCCGTGGCTGCAGTTCGTCAATCATCTGCAAGCAATGATTCAACCCCGGCGATACGTCGCCCACGCGTCGGCTGAGAATAATCGGCGAGGTGGCGTTATCTTCCAGCAGTGGCGTGAAACCAATGTCGTCGCGGTGCAGCAATTGCACCGAGGCCGGCACCAGGGTGACGCCGATTCCCGCTCCCACCAGACCGATAGCTGTTTGCAGCTCGTTGGTCCATTGCGCCACGTGGATGCTCACGCCATAGGATTCGAATAACGCGATCACATGGTCGGCGTAGCTCGGGCGAGGGTTGCCGGGGTACAGCACAAAAGGTTCTTTCGCCAGTTCGCGAAGGCTGATTGGCCCGGCCAGTAATGGGTGCCCGGCGGGGAGGGCGGCGACCAGTCGATCTTCGGTCAAAACAGTCTGGGTGATCGCCGGGTCGTCGATGCGGATTCGCCCGAAACCGATATCGATGCGCCCGGCCTTGAGCGCCTGCACTTGCTGCAACGTGGTCATTTCCGAGAGCCCCAGTTCAAGCTCCAGGGGCTCGCCGCTGCGCAAACGGCGAATCAGTTCCGGCAGCACGCCGTAAAGCGTCGACGGGGCAAAACCGATGCCCAGCCAGGTTTTTTCGCCCAGACCGATCCGTCGCGTGTTGTCGCACACCTTGTTCAGTTGCTCGAGCAGGGCGGTGGAGTGCTCATGGAAAAACCGCCCCGCATCGGTCAGCTTCAGCGGTCGCCCGCGTTCCAGCAACAACACCCCGAGTTCATCCTCCAGTTGCTGCATCTGCCGGCTCAGGGGTGGCTGGGCGATGTGCAGCCGTTCGGCGGCACGGGTGAAATTGAGGGTTTGAGCCAATACCTGAAAATACCGCAGGTGACGCAGTTCCATGGGGCCTCCAGATGCACGTCGGTTACATACCTTAAAGGTATCAAGTCAGACCAATTCTATATTGGCTTCCCGAAAAAAGCCGTACCAGAATCGGTTCCAGAACTTTAAGAACCTGACAGGTATCGACATGCGTGCAACAGCCATTGAATCGATCGAGACGATCATCGTCGATCTGCCGACCATCCGCCCGCACAAGCTGGCGATGCACACCCTGCAGAACCAGACCCTGGTGATCATTCGCGTGCGCTGCGCCGATGGCATCGAAGGCATTGGTGAGTCGACCACCATCGGTGGCCTGGCCTATGGCAACGAAAGTCCTGACAGCATCAAGACCAACATCGACAAACACTTCGCGCCGCTGTTGCTGGGCCAGGACAGCGCCAATGTGAATGCCGCGATGTTGTGCCTGGAGCGCAGCATTCGCGGCAACACCTTCGCTAAATCAGGTATCGAAACCGCCTTGCTCGACGCTCAGGGCAAACGCCTTGGGCTGCCGGTCAGCGAGTTGCTGGGCGGCCGCGTTCGCGATGCCCTGCCAGTGGCGTGGACCCTGGCCAGTGGCGACACCGACAACGACATCGCCGAAGCGGAAAAAATGCTCGATCTGCGCCGCCACC
This sequence comes from Pseudomonas sp. Ma2-10, assembly GCF_054330215.1. Lineage (NCBI taxonomy): Bacteria > Pseudomonadati > Pseudomonadota > Gammaproteobacteria > Pseudomonadales > Pseudomonadaceae > Pseudomonas > Pseudomonas sp. Ma2-10. Next base: position 146,964 of record NZ_JBTEYL010000009.1, read on the forward strand.
GGATTTTCAAACTGAAAATTGGTGCCGGCGAAGTCAACCGCGACCTGGCTCACGTTATTGCAATCAAGAACGCCCTGGGCGACCGCGCCAGCGTGCGGGTCGATGTCAATCAGGCCTGGGATGAAGCGGTCGCACTGCGCGCCTGCCGGATCCTGGGCACCCACGGCATCGACCTGATCGAACAGCCGATCTCGCGCAATAACCGCGCCGGCATGGCGCGCCTTAACGCCATGAGCCCTGCGCCGATCATGGCTGACGAATCCATCGAATGCGTGGAAGACGCCTTCAACCTGGCCCGTGAAGGCGCAGCCTCGGTGTTCGCCCTGAAGATCGCCAAGAATGGCGGCCCGCGTGCCGTGCTGCGAACCGCAGCCATCGCCGAAGCCGCCGGTATCGGCCTGTATGGCGGCACCATGCTCGAAGGTGGCATCGGCACCCTGGCCTCGGCCCATGCTTTTGTCACGCTGAACAAACTGGCGTGGGACACCGAGCTGTTCGGCCCGTTGCTGCTGACTGAAGACATTCTCAGCGAGCCGCTGGACTATCGCGATTTTGAGTTGCACGTGCCGAAAACGCCGGGGCTGGGGCTGAACCTCGATGAAGAACGTCTGGCGTTCTTCCGTCGTGACAAAACGTCAACTGCCATTCATCAAGCCTGAGGAGAGCATTATGCTGTTCCACGTAAAAATGACCGTGAACCTGCCGGTCGATATGAATCCGCAAGCAGCCGCCAAATTGAAGGCTGACGAAAAAGCCCTGGCCCAGCGCCTGCAAGAGCAAGGCAAGTGGCGTCACCTGTGGCGCATCGCCGGGCACTATGCCAATTACAGCGTTTTCGACGTCGACAGTGTGCAGGAACTGCACGACCTGCTCATGCAATTGCCGCTGTTTCCGTACATGGCTATCGAGATCGACGCGATATGCCGGCATCCTTCTTCCATCCGCGAGGATGACCGCTGAACCCAGCCTGTTCAGTTCGCTACGCTAATAATTACAAGATGAGGACCCACCCAAATGAACGTCAAGATTTCCCACACTGCCAGTGTCCAGAAGTTTCTCGAAGAGGCCAGCGGTCTGCTCAACGACGCCGGCGACCCACGGGTCAAGGCCCTGGTCTACCGCATTCTGCGTGACTCGGTGAACATCATCGAGGACCTGGCGGTGACGCCGGAAGAATTCTGGAAAGCCGTCAACTACCTCAACGTGCTGGGTGCGCGTCAAGAGGCCGGGTTGGCGGTGGCCGGGCTCGGCCTGGAACATTACCTGGATCTGTTGATGGACGCTGAAGATGAACAGGCCGGCAAGGCTGGCGGCACACCGCGGACCATCGAAGGCCCGCTGTACGTGGCGGGTGCGCCGCTGTCGGAAGGCGAAGCGCGACTGGATGACGGCGTCGATCCGGGTGTGGTGCTGTTCATGCAAGGCCAGGTCAAGAACACCGCCGGCGAACCGTTGGCCGGCGCGGTGGTGGATGTCTGGCACGCCAACACCGGCGGCACTTACTCCTACTTTGATTCCACCCAGTCGGAGTTCAACCTGCGTCGTCGTATCGTCACCGATGCCGAAGGTCGTTATCGCTTGCGCAGTATCGTGCCGTCGGGCTATGGCTGCCCGCCGGACGGTCCGACCCAGCAACTGCTCGATCAACTGGGCCGTCATGGTCAACGGCCGGCGCACATTCACTTCTTCATCTCTGCGCCGGATCACCGTCATCTGACCACCCAGATCAACCTCGATGGTGATCAGTACCTGCACGATGATTTTGCCTACGCCACCCGTGACGAGCTGATTGCCAAGATCACCTTCAGCGATGATCCACAGCGCGCAGCGGCGTATGGTGTCAGCGGTCGTTTCGCCGAAATCGACTTCGATTTCACCTTGCAGGCCTCCGCACAACCCGACGAGCAGCAACGCCACGAGCGGGTCCGCGCACTCGAGGACTGATATCCTCGAACAACGGAACCGGACCACGAGATTACCAACCGTCTCGTGGTCTTCGGCGTTTCTGGACCGGCCCGACGCAACCTATAACAACAATGAGAATGACCCGATGATGCAAGCGCAACTGTTGAGTCAGCGCAGCACCGTATTCGACCACGCCGACCCTTACGCGGTGTCGGGGTACGTCAATCAGCATGTCGGTAACCATTGCATTCTGATGCCCCGGGCCGGGCGACCGCTGGCCAGTCTCAGTCACCGCAAGTTTGCCAGCCTCGACCTGTGCCGCATCAGCTATGGCGGCAGCGTAAGGGTCACTTCCGGTGCGCTGGAAAGCATCTATCACCTGCAAGTGCTGCTGCGCGGCAACTGCCTGTGGCGCGGTCATGGCCAGGAACACTACTTCGCGCCCGGCGAATTGCTGCTGATCAATCCCGACGATCCGGTGGACCTGACTTATTCCGACGATTGCGAAAAATTTATCCTCAAAGTCCCCACTCCGTTACTCGAATCCGTATGCGATGAGCAGCGCTGGCGGTATCCGGGGCAGGGTGTGCGGTTTCTGGAAAACCGTTATCAGCTCGATGAGCTGGAAGGCTTTGTCGGTCTGCTGGCGATGATTTGCCAGGAAGCCGAGGCCACCGAGCAGATTCCCAAGGTGCAGGAACACTACGCGCAAATCATTGTCAGCAAGATGCTCAGCCTGATGAAGACCAACGTCAGCCGGGTCAGTCTCGGCTCACAGACGGCCACGTTCGAGGTGATTGCCGACTACATCGCAGGCCACCTCAAACAAGACATCGACAGCGAAGAACTGGCACGCCAGGCGCGGATGAGTCTGCGCTCGTTGTACGGATTGTTCGAACGCAACGCCGGCACCACGCCGAAAAACTACATCCGGCAAAAACGCCTTGAGCGCATCAACGCCTGCCTGAACGACCCGACCTGCAACGTGCGCAACGTTACGGAGGTGGCGATGGATTACGGCTTCCTGCACCTGGGCCGGTTCTCCGACAGCTACCGTAAACAGTTTGGCGAGTTGCCGTCCGACACCCTCAAGCGTCGCCACTGAAACATCGCAAAGCACCTGTAGCAGCCTCGCAAGCTCGACAGCTGCTACGTGTACGTGCGCATCTGCTGCTGCACTAAACGGATAAAGGTCTGCACCCAGCGGATAGTCCGTCACTTCCCCCCGTCCTAGCATGGCCCTGCCTGAATAAAAACAATGGAGGCGGCGGCCATGTCCCTGCGACCCGAATACCTTCACTCCCTGCTCGAAGATGACAAAGAACAGGGCATCTATCGCTGTAAGCGCGAGATGTTCACCGACCCGCGGCTGTTCGATCTCGAGATGCAGCACATCTTCGAAGGGAACTGGCTGTACCTGGCCCACGAAAGCCAGATCCCCAACAAAAACGACTTCTACACCACCAGCATGGGGCGCCAGTCGATCTTCATCGCGCGCAACAAGGACGGTGAGCTCAATGCGTTCCTCAACGCCTGCAGCCATCGTGGGGCGACACTGTGCCGGCACAAGTCCGGCAACAAAAGTTCGTACACCTGCCCATTTCATGGCTGGACCTTCAACAACTCCGGCAAGTTGCTCAAGGTCAAGGATCCGGCCGAAGCGGGCTACCCGGCGAGCTTCAACTGCGAAGGCTCCCACGACCTGACCAAAGTTGCGCGTTTCGAGTCTTATCGCGGCTTCCTGTTTGGCAGCCTCAAGGCTGATGTCGTGCCGTTGGTTGAACACCTGGGCGAGTCGGCAAAGATCATCGACATGATCGTCGACCAGTCCGTCGATGGCCTGGAGGTGTTGCGCGGTTCCTCCAGCTACATCTACGAAGGCAACTGGAAACTCACCGCCGAAAACGGCGCCGACGGCTATCACGTCAGCTCTGTGCACTGGAACTACGCCGCCACCCAGAACCAGCGCAAGCAGCGCGAGGCCGGCGATTGCAACCCGACCATGAGTGCTGGCAGCTGGGCCAAGCAGGGCGGAGGTTTCTATTCCTTCGACAAGGGCCACATGTTGCTCTGGACCCGTTGGGCCAACCCTGAAGATCGTCCGCTTTACGAGCGTCGCGATGAACTGGCTCAGGACTTCGGTAAAGCGCGCGCCGACTGGATGATCGAGAACTCGCGCAACCTGTGCCTGTACCCGAACGTGTACCTGATGGACCAGTTCAGCTCGCAGATCCGCATCGCCCGGCCGATCTCGGTCGACCGCACGGAAATCACCATTTACTGCATCGCCCCCAAAGGCGAAAGCGACCAGGCCCGTTCGAGCCGGATTCGTCAGTACGAGGACTTCTTCAACGTCAGCGGCATGGCCACCCCGGACGACCTGGAAGAGTTTCGCTCCTGCCAGACCAGTTATCAGGGCAGCGTGACTGCCTGGAACGACATGTCCCGTGGCGCCGAACACTGGATCGAAGGTGCCGATGAGGCGGCCAAAGAAATCGATCTGCATCCGCTGCTCAGCGGTGTGCGCACCGAAGACGAAGGCCTGTTCGTGCTGCAACACAGGTATTGGCAGCAGACCATGCTCAAGGCTTTGGCCGCCGAGCAGTCCGACCTGATTCCTGTGGAGGCCGTGCAATGACCATCACCTATGACGTCGTACGCGATTTTCTGTTCCGCGAAGCGCGCTACCTCGATGACCGTCAATGGGACGAATGGCTGGAGTTGTATGCCCCGGACGCGACGTTCTGGATGCCGTCCTGGGACGACAACGACGAGTTGACCGAAGACCCGCAGCGGGAAATTTCGCTGATCTGGTACGGCAACCGCACCGGTCTGGAAGACCGCGTTTTCCGGATCAAGACCGAACGCTCCAGCGCGAGCATTCCGGACACCCGCACCTCGCACAACATCAGCAACATTGAGTTGCTCGAACAGGCCGACGGGCTGTGCAACGTGCGCTTCAACTGGCACACCCTGAGCTTTCGCTACAAAACCGTCGACAGCTATTTCGGCAACAGTTTCTACACCCTCGATGTGCGCGGTGAAAACCCGCTGATCAAGGCCAAGAAAGTGATCCTGAAGAACGACTACGTTCGCCAGGTCATCGATGTCTACCACTTGTGAGGCAGCGGTCATGACTCATTCCATTGCATTCAATTTCGAAGACGGCGTCACCCGGTTCATCGACGCCAACGCCGGAGAAACCGTGGCCGATGCTGCGTATCGCCAAGGCATCAACATTCCACTGGATTGCCGCGACGGCGCTTGCGGTACTTGCAAATGCTTCGCCGAGGCCGGCCGTTATGATTTGGGCGAGGAGTACATCGAAGATGCGCTCAGCGTTGAAGAGGCCGAGCAAGGTTTTGTCCTGACCTGCCAGATGCGCGCCCAGAGCGATTGCGTGGTGCGCGTGCCGACCTCATCTGAGGTGTGCCGCACCCATCAGGCCAGCTATGACGCCACCATCAGCACCGTGCGCCAGTTGTCCGACAGCACCATCGCGCTGTCGATCAAGGGCGAAGCCCTGAGCAAACTGGCGTTCCTGCCGGGGCAATACGTGAACCTGGGGATTCCCGGCAGCGAGCAGACCCGCGCCTATTCGTTCAGCTCGTTGCAGCGCGACGGCGAAGTCAGCTTCCTGATCCGCAACGTGCCCGGTGGCTTGATGAGCAGCTTCCTCACCGGCATGGCCAAGGCCGGCGACAGCATGAGCCTGGCTGGGCCGTTGGGCAGTTTCTACCTGCGCGACATTCGCCGTCCGTTGTTGCTGCTGGCCGGCGGTACGGGGCTGGCACCGTTCACGGCGATGCTGGAAAAAATCGCCGAACAGGGCAGTGAGCATCCGCTGCATTTGATCTACGGCGTGACCAACGATTTCGATCTGGTGGAACTCGATCGACTCGAAGCCTTCGCCGCGCGAATCCCGAATTTCAGTTTCAGTGCCTGCGTCGCCAACCCGGACAGTCAGCACCCGCTCAAGGGCTACGTGACTCAACACATCGAGCCGCAGCATTTGAACGAAGGCGACGTCGATGTCTACCTGTGCGGCCCGCCGCCGATGGTCGAGGCGGTCAGCCAGTTCATCCGTGAAAAAGGCATCGCGCCGACAAATTTTTACTACGAGAAATTTGCCGCCAGTGCGGCCTGAACCGTGCTGTTGTGGGAGAGAGACATGAATAGATTCCACGAAAAAGTCGCGCTGATCACCGGCGCGGCCCAAGGCATCGGTCGGCGTGTTGCCGAGCGCATGGCGGCGGAAGGTGCGCGGTTGATTCTGGTCGATCGCTCCGAGTGGGTGTTCGAGGTTCAGCAGCAATTGGGGCAGGACAACGAGGTGCTCGCGCTGACCGCCGATCTTGAGCAATACAGCGAATGCAGCCGCGTCATGCAAACCGCCGTCGAACGTTTCGGGCGTCTGGATGTGCTGGTCAATAATGTTGGCGGGACGATCTGGACCAAGCCTTTTGAGCATTACGAAGCATCGCAGATCGAGGCTGAAGTGCGCCGTTCACTGTTCCCGACACTGTGGTGCTGTCATGCCGCGCTGCCATTTATGCTTGAACAGGGGAGTGGCGCCATCGTCAACGTTTCGTCCATCGCCACGCGCAGTGTCAATCGCGTGCCGTACGGTGCGGCAAAGGGCGGGGTCAACGCGCTGACCGCTTGCCTGGCCTTTGAAACCGCCGGGCGCGGGATTCGGGTCAATGCCACCGCGCCCGGTGGCACCGAAGCGCCGCCGCGGGTCATTGCGCGCAACAGCGCCGATCAGAGCGAGCAAGAGAAGGTCTGGTATCAGCAGATTGTCGACCAGACGCTCGACAGCAGTTTGATGAAGCGCTATGGCACGCTGGATGAACAGACAAGCGCTATTCTGTTTCTGGCCAGCGACGAAGCGTCCTATATCACCGGCATGATCATGCCGGTCGGTGGCGGCGACCAGGGCTGACGATTCTTGCAATCAACCCATCCATAAAGGGAGTCATCGTGATGAGCGACAAACCCACGATTGTGCTGGTCCATGGTTTTTGGGGCGGTGCTGCCCACTGGAACAAGGTCATCGCCGAGTTGATTCACAAGGGCATTACGAACATCCGCGCGGTGGAGATGCCGCTGACTTCATTGGCCGACGATGCAGAGCGCACGCGCAAGATGGTCGCCCAAGTGTCGGGGCCCGTGTTGCTGGTGGGGCACTCCTATGGCGGCGCGGTGATTACCGAGGCCGGCGATCAACCGAACGTGGTGGGGCTGGTGTACATCGCTGCCTTTGCGCCGGACGTCGGTGAAAGTCCTGGTGGCATCACGCAACGGCATCCACCCGCAGCGGCGGCCAACCTGGCTCCCGACAGCGATGGTTACCTGTGGGTCAAACCTGAGCTCTATCACAAAAGCTTTTGCCATGACCTGCCCGCAACCGAAGGTTTGGTGATGGGCATCACCCAGAAAGCGCCGCTGGCCAGCACCTTCGGCGACATCATTACCACGGTGGCGTGGAAGAAGAAGCCGTCGTGGTATCAGGTTTCTATGGATGACAGGATGATCTCGCCACAAAACCAGCAATGGATGGCGGGGCGGCTAAACGCCAGAGAGATCCTGACCCTGAAAGCCAGCCATGCGTCCCTGGCTTCGATGCCGGTCGAGATTGCGGCGTTCATCGATAAGGCCGCGACGGCATTGGCCGCAGGATAGAGTGCCTTACAAGCGACGCTGAAATGCTCTGATAATTCTGAGCGTGGCGTCGCTTGTGTTCAGGTTCTGGACCGCGTCCAGCGGATACCAGATGCAATCAAAAATTTCGTTTTGCGGGCGGGCTTCATTCGGGTTCTCGACAAAGGCCTCGTACACATGGTGTCGAGTGCTGGCTGTTTGCAACTCCATCAAGTACAGCAACCCGTCGACCCCAAGCCCTGTCTCTTCCTGAAGCTCTCGCGTGGCGGCGTCAGCAATGGTTTCGCCGCGCTCAACCTTTCCGCCGGGCAGCGTCCAGCGACTCCTTGGCTTGCGCACCAGAAGAATGTGCCGGTCCTGCTCGCAAATGACGGTTGCGCGTACTTTCATGTGTTACCTGAATGCCGTTTGTCATGAAATAGTCATAAAAATGCAATATTCGAGCCGGGGCTCCAGTCTCAAGGGTTGGAGTGATGGACGAGGTGAAAGTGCATCCCGGTGCCGAAATCGCTGGCGCGACGTCTGGTCGGCACTTCATGGAAGGTCGGGTGTAAGGTGTTCAGGTGAATCCAGGATCATCACTGCCGAAATGGAGGTGACTATGAGCGTTCCGATGCTGACCAAAATGCACATGAACGGTTATGACGTACTCAGCGTGAACAACGGCCCATGGCGGGTGTGCACCAAAGGTGACCGGCTGGGAACCTTTGGCAGTAGAGAGGAAGCATTGGCCTTTGCGGCCGCTCTTCCCGGCTACAAGGCCAGAGCAAGTCGGCTTGCACGCAGTCAGAAATCAGATAAATAGCGCACTTGCAGCCCCGGTTCGCCGGGGCTTTTCTTTATTGGGCGCTGACGTCCCGGGCTAATAACTGCCGCCGGAAGCCTCGCGGCCAGTACAGCGGCCAGCGCGTATAGAGGCTTGTGCATGGCAGTGCTCCTGCTATAGAGCTTTCGTGCGAGTGATCATCTTGGCTTTCACTTCCTCGGCATAGCCCTTCAGTCGTTCTTCGTCTCCTTGAAACAACTCGCACAGCTTTAGGGTTGCTTGCGCATCCACATCATTGCCGGCCAGGCGTAACTGCTCTGCGATGCGCAAAAGCTCTACCGCTGACCATCTCAAGTCCGACGCAAGACCTTGCAGGTCACGCCGAAGTTCGTTTTCAGATTCGTTAAGCCACATGATGACCTCCTGCCAATCTCTGCTATGAAATTTTAGTCCCATTTTCCGGGGCAGGGCGTTTCGTTCGTCTGAGCCTTTGGTACGGCCTTTTGTCGGGAAAATGAACGCGAACCTGCAGATCTGATGTCGTAGTGAGGTATCGAATTTTTGCTAGGGCGAGGCAACTTCAAATGACGGCTACTGATGACTTTAGATTTCATGCCCATGAACTGATGGTTGATCTGGATGATTTATCTGAACGAGAGGTCGTATCCCGATCCCGGCGATCACAACGCCCTTTGCTGAGTTCAGTGCAACGGATGGATGTCGGGACAGCGACACGCTACATTGCCCTTTTTCGGGATAAGGAAGCGTCATGCGCAAGTTGATTGGGGGAGTAGGGTTGGCGTTGCTGGCGGGCTGTTCGTTGCCCGCGTCCCTGGTGCCAGGTGAGCCCAATGTCAGCAAGTACAGCGACAAGGCGCCGAAAGACTATGCCGCGTGCGTTCTGCCGGCGTGGCAGCGGGAGGTACCCCACACGGCCCAATCGGCGATTTCCAATGGCTACAGGATCATCGCGCCGAGCATCATCACGGCCGACGAGATCGTGGATATCGTGAAATCGAAAGGTGGCAGCCACGTATCGCTTTATCAGGGGCCTCCTTGGGCGAAATCAGGGGCGTTGCGTCAGGCAGTGCGTGATTGTCTGTAAGGTTCAGTCGGTGATATCGGTCACCTGGATGCTTAGAAAAAATCCCGCCCGGGTTCTTGGGCGGGTTTTTTTTTGCGCCTTGGACGGTTGCGGCTGTGAAATTTAACGTGTATTTTTTCATGAAATTATAAGTATAAAAGTTCACGAGGCTGCATGTTTCAGCAATCTACCCAGCACGTCGCCAGTTATTACGCCCACACCTGCGCCGATCGTCTGTTCGATCGAGCCGCGTTGGAGGGCGAGCAGGACACCGACGTGTTGATCATCGGTGCCGGCTTCAGTGGATTGCATACGGCGTTGCGTCTGGCGCTGGCCGGTAAGCGCGTGACGTTGCTCGAAGCCAGTCGCGTGGCCTGGGCCGCCTCGGGTCGCAATGGCGGTCAAGCCATTCTCGGTTGGTCGTGTGACATGCCGCTGTTGGAGGCGGCGCTGGGTTATGAGCGCGCGCGCCAGTTGTGGGACAGCATGCGCTGGGCTGCAGGGGCGTTGCGAGATTTGCCCGCGCGCCACGATTTCGATTGTGACTATCGGTCCGGCCACCTCTGGACGTCGGTGATGCCGCGTCGGGTGAATCTGCTCAGAGACTGGCAACACGAGGCCAGCCACAAGTGGGGCCACGATGGTTTGCAGTTCATTTCGCGCGCGGCGCTGCCTGATTGGATCGCCAGTGAGCGTTACCAGGCCGGCCTGTTTGATCCTGAAGGCGGGCATTTGAATCTGCTGAAACTGGCGCTCGGCCTGGCCGCTGCGACACGGCCCTATCTGGAGCGCGTGTTTCCCCAGCTCAAGGGCGTCGAACTGGACTTTACCTGGGGAGGACACATCGATCTGACCCTCAAGCGCACGCCTGACATCGGTCGACGTGGCGATCTGTACTGGCTGCAGGGATACTCAGGTCATGGTGTGCTACCGACATTGGCCGGGGCGCGTGCCGTGTCCGACGCAATACTCGGCCGGCCGGAGAACCTGGCGTTGTATCAGGGTTTGGTCAACGGCAGTTTCCCCGGGGGGCAGTATTTGGCAGCACCGCTGGAAGCCATCGGCAAGGCCTGGTATCGGCTGCGCGACAGCATTTGAAGCCTCAATTTCTGGAAGCCTTTAGATGGACATGCAAGAAGAAATCTCGGCGCTGGCGATCCTGATCCAGGACCTGCGCAAACACAAAAAATACACGCTCAAAGACCTGGCGGACAAAATCGGTCGTTCGGTCGGGTTTCTGTCGCAAGTCGAGCGGGGGTTGTCACGTCCCACGGTGGCGGACTTGACCGCCATCAGCGAAACATTCGGCGTGCCGACCACCTATTTCTACAGCTTGCCCAAGCCCATGGCATTGCCTTGGGTGACCCGCCCGGATGAGCGACGCACGCTGTATTACGCCGACGGGATTACCGACATCCTTGTCTCTCCGAAGATGAGGGCGTCCTTTTCAATGCTTGAAAGCCAACTGGAGCCTGGCGCCAGCAGTGGTGATCGGCACATGAACGACAGCTCGGAGCAAGGTGGCTATGTCCTCGAGGGTGAGCTGACGCTGTGGCTCGATGACGATAAACCGGTGACATTGCGTACCGGCGACAGTTTTCAGCTGGCCAGTCACACGCATTGTCGCTACGGCAACCTCTCGGATCAGCTCGCCCGGGTGCTTTGGGTTTACACCTGATAAAAACAACAAGGAACACTAACGATGGATGCTGTCTGCTCTGATCTGGTTGCTGAGGTTCGCGCGTTTCGTCAGCGCTTCCCGCAGGTGCGTTACGTTGACCTGATTTCCCTGGACATCCCCGGGCATTTTTACGGCAAACGCTACCCGATAGAAATGCTCGAGAAGGTCGCCGCAGGCAGCGCGCTCAAGCTGCCGCAAAACTGTGTGTTGCTGGGTACGCAGGGCGGTCTGTTCAAAATCGGCGACTACTGTTTCAACGACGGCGACCCGGATGCTCCACGTCGGCTGGTGCCCGGTACGCTCAAGCCCGTGAACTGGGAAAAACAACTGCTGGGGCAAATGCTGATTACTTCAAGCGGTACTGAAACGCCTATCGTTTTCGAGCCGCGAGAAGTGTTGGCGCAGGTGCTCGAGCGCCTCGGCCGAAAAGGGATTTTCCCTGTGGTCGCGTTCGAGCTGGAGTTCTATCTGTTCGATCGCCAGCTACGTGAAGGCTTGCCACAGTTCCCCCGCGATCATCTGACGGACGATGCCGATGATCAGCCGAATATGCACATCGAACGGCTGTCGAGATTTTCACCGGTACTCGATGACATGGTCGAGACGGCGCGGGCGCAAGGCATCGATGCCACGGTGATCACTGCGGAGTTGGGCCCGGGCCAGTTCGAAATCAATTTCGGTCACCTTGACGACGGCCTGCGTGCGGCCGACTGGGCGGCCCTGTTCTGCCGCAGCACACGGGGCGTGGCCCTCAAGCACAACCACCGCGCCAGCTTCATGGCAAAACCCTACCTGCAGCACCCCGGTAGCGGCATGCATGTGCATGTGAGCCTTTACGACGAGGCGGGAAACAACCTGTTGGCGGCAAACGATCAGCAGGCGCTGCGCCATGCAGTGGCCGGTTGTCTTGAAGTGTTGCCGCATTGCATGCCGATTTTTGCACCGAATCACAACGCAATGCGACGCTTGAGCGGCACGGTGAATGTCGCAACGCGCGCCAGTTGGGGTTTTGAAGATCGTGACGCCTGCCTGCGGGTGCCTGAGTCGGACGCTAAAAATCTGCGCATCGAACATCGCCTGTCGGGCGCGGATGCCAATCCATATCTCGTGTTGGCGGCGATTCTGGTCGGGCTGGAGCAAGGGCTGGAAGTGGGTCGTGAACCGATTGCATCCCTCAACGAAGATCGTGGCAGCGGAATCGACTTCCCGCTGGAGATGCTGGAGGCCGTGCGTTCGATGCAAAGCAACGTGCAGCTGCGCGAGGGTTTGGGCGCAGAGTTTGTAGATGTCTACTGCGAAAACAAGCGTCAGGACCATTTGGCATTCCTGCAGGACATCAGTGCGCGAGAGTATCGCTGGTACCTCTAAGTCTGCTCTTGTCGTGGTTCATCCATAAAAAATATGTGGATATTTAATGAGTTAGAATATTTAGTAACTGGATAGTTAATCAAAATATCTTGTTACACGCAGAAATATTAAGTAATATTCGCCCCGCGTTCACCACCACGGTTTATGCATTTTGAGTCCCAGGCGTCCATCAGCTGCCTGGGATTTTTTTTGCCTGAAATTCGCCCCGGTGCGCCCAATCTGACCCGGTGCATCAAGACCACCATCACAGCGACAAATGATGTATATCGGCTACCGCGAGATGATCCCGTGATCGATCGCGTATTTGACCAGGGCCGCCGGTTTGTCGATGTTGAGTTTGCGGCGGATGCTCAAGCGATGGGTTTCTACCGTGCGAACGCTGATGTCCAGTTCGCGGGCCATCTCCTTGTTGTTCAACCCTTGAGCCATCTTGTACAACACTTGGCTTTCGCGCGGTGTCAGCTCGTTGTCGGTATTTTTATCGGCGATGAGCCGCTGGGCGATCTCGGCGCTGTAGAACGTGCCGCCACTGGCGATGGCTTCGATCGCCGCGATGATTTCTCGCGACGGTGAGTTCTTCAATACATAGCCGCTGGCTCCCGCGCGAACGGACTCACTCACGTATTCATTATTGTCGTACATGCTGAGCACCAGCACCTTGAGCGACGGGTACTGGTTGCGCAACACCCGGGTCAGCTCGAGCCCGTTCATGTCCCGCAGGCTGATGTCGACCAGCAACAGGTCCGGCTGGCAGCGTCCGACCATTTCAATGGCATCCGCGCCACTCTCGGCTTCGCCCACCACTTCCAGGGGGGGCATGACCGCCAGCAGTGCTTTGATCCCGTCGCGGACCAGGGCGTGATCGTCGACCAGGGCGACGCGGATCGGGTAGGGCAGGTTCATCGCGGGTATTCACTCTTGTTGTCAGGGGGCGAGTCAGCGTGTTGTACCGGGTATTTTCATTGGCAGCCAAACGTCCAGCTCGCTTCTTCCCGGCATCGAAATCAGGTCGAATCGTCCACCAAAATGTTCGACTCGCTCACGGATATTACGCAGACCAATGCCCGCGTGACGACGTTCGACCTGGGCGACGTTGAAGCCGATACCGTCATCGACCACTGTCAACCGTATGGAATCTTCGGACCCGTGCAAGGAAATGGAGACGTTTTTAGCCTGGGCATGTCGTTCAATATTAGTCAGGCCTTCTTGCACGATGCGAAACAGCGAGACCGCTGCCCCATCGACTAAATGACAATCGAATTCGTTGTCGTTATAGGTCACCACCAGGCCGCTGCGCTGCTCGAATTCTGCGGCGAGTTGACCGATCGCCGCCGGCAGGCCCAGGGTGTCGAGCAGCGAGGAACGCAGGTCGTGGGAGAGGCTGCGAACCTCTCCAATTGCTTCTCCCAGGCGTTCCGTAGCGTCCCTTAGTGTGCTCAAACCCTTATCGTGTGTTTGCCCATTGTCGAGCAGATGGCTGGCCAGTTCGAACTGAAACTTGATAGAGACCAGTAGCTGGCTGATGCCGTCGTGCAGTTCGCGGGAAACCCGTGAGCGCTCTTCTTCTTGCAAACTGACGATACGCTGAGTCAGGCGCTGAAGTTTTTTGTCGGCCAGACGATGCTCGCTGACGTTCAGCGTCATGCCGCTGGCGAAGACAAACAACACCGCCACGAGGGCCACCGCGGCAATTGCCAGCATGGTCTTACGAATGCCCTGGGCCACTTCGTCACGCGCCTGCTGGGTCGCGCGCTCAACGTCTTCAAGGTAGATGCCGGTGCCGAGCATCCAGCCCCAACGATCCAGCATCACCACATAGGCCAGCTTGTCGGTCACCTGGCCGGAAGAGGGTTTGTTCCAGGCATAGCGCTGAAAGCCTTCACCCGATTGCGCACTTTTGAGCAACGCCTGGATCACAGGCAAACCATGAGGATCCTTCATGTCCCACAGGTATTTGCCTACCAGATCCGACTGGCGCGCGTGCATCAGGCTGCGTCCTTCGTGGTCGTAGACGAAGAAGTAGCCATTGATGCCAAAGCTGAGCTTGCGCAGTTCTTCCAGCACTTGTTGCTGTGCGTGTTCGTCACCGTGGCCGTCGTCGTACAGCGGCTCGATCAGGCTTTGCGCCATTTCGACGTAGTTCTTAAGTTCTGCGCGCTTGCTCGCCAGAATGCTGTCTTCGATCAGTTGCGCCTGTTGTTCACCCAGTTGCCGGTTCATGGAAATCACCAGCGCGCAGATGACGGCGATGGCCAACATCAGAGGCAGAATTCCGAGCGCGACGATTTTGTGTTTGAGCTGCATCTCTGCTCCTGTCCGGACCGAGGGAAGGCGAAGGCCCGGCATCATATGCCAAAGATACGCGCGTCCAGTAGCGGTGCTGGACGGAATGACAAGCCGTCTACGTAGAACTACGTAGACGCCACGTACGTAGTAACGCGGATTTATTTGTAGACGGCATACGGGGATATTGGGCCAGCTCCGCACAGCGGACACAATTATAAAAATTACCGCCGCAGTCCACTGGCTGTCGGCAGGAGACACGCTATGCCCCGTCTGGCTAAACACCTCGCCTGGTTTGCCGTGGCTGTCCTGGGAGCGTTTGCGCTAAGTGTCGTGGCCCTGCGCCGCGGCGAAGCGATCAACGCCCTCTGGATCGTAGTCGCAGCAGTTGCTATCTATCTCGTCGCATACCGCTACTACAGCCTGTTCATCGCCACCAAGGTGATGCAACTCGACCCTAATCGTGCCACGCCGGCTGTCGTTAACAATGACGGCCTGGACTACGTGCCGACCAACAAACACGTACTCTTCGGTCACCACTTCGCAGCCATCGCTGGCGCTGGGCCGCTGGTCGGTCCGGTCCTGGCGGCGCAGATGGGTTACCTGCCCGGTACGCTGTGGCTGATTGCCGGCGTGGTGCTGGCCGGTGCTGTTCAGGACTTCATGGTCCTGTTCATGTCCACCCGCCGCAACGGTCGTTCCCTGGGCGACATGGTCCGTGAAGAAATGGGCCGCATCCCCGGCACCATCGCGCTGTTTGGCTGCTTCCTGATCATGATCATCATCCTCGCGGTGCTGGCGCTGATCGTGGTCAAGGCCCTGGCCGAAAGCCCGTGGGGCATTTTCACGGTGATGGCGACCATCCCGATCGCGATGTTCATGGGCATTTATATGCGCTACATCCGCCCGGGTCGCATCGGCGAAATCTCCGTTATCGGTGTGTTGCTGCTGCTCGGTTCGATCTGGCTGGGCGGGCAAATTGCCGCTGACCCGTTCTGGGCCAAGGCTTTTAGCTTCACCGGGATTCAGATTACCTGGATGCTGATCGGCTACGGTTTCGTCGCCGCGGTATTGCCGGTGTGGCTGATTCTGGCACCGCGGGACTACCTGTCGACCTTCCTCAAAATCGGCACCATCGTGGCGTTGGCGATCGGCATCCTGATCACCATGCCCGACTTGAAAATGCCGGCGCTGACCCAGTTCATCGACGGCACCGGGCCGGTGTGGAAGGGTGGTCTGTTCCCGTTCCTGTTCATCACCATTGCCTGTGGTGCCG
Source organism: Pseudomonas sp. Ma2-10 (assembly GCF_054330215.1). Lineage (NCBI taxonomy): Bacteria > Pseudomonadati > Pseudomonadota > Gammaproteobacteria > Pseudomonadales > Pseudomonadaceae > Pseudomonas > Pseudomonas sp. Ma2-10. Next base: position 162,991 of record NZ_JBTEYL010000009.1, read on the forward strand.
TGTCCGGGTTCCATGCGCTGATCGCTTCCGGGACTACACCGAAACTGTTGGCTAACGAAGGCCATGCCCGTTACATCGGTTACGGCGGCATGCTGATGGAGTCCTTCGTCGCCATCATGGCCATGGTTGCCGCGTCGGTGATCGAGCCAGGCGTGTACTTCGCCATGAACAGCCCGGCGGCAATCGTCGGCGGTGACGTGGTGGCTGTGGCACAAACCGTTAGCAGCTGGGGCTTTGCGATTACCCCGGAAGCCTTGCAAGCGGTGGCCAAGGACATCGGTGAAACCACCATTCTGGCCCGTGCCGGCGGTGCGCCAACCCTGGCGGTCGGTATCGCGCAGATCCTGCACAGTCTCCTGCCGGGTGAAAACACCATGGCGTTCTGGTACCACTTCGCGATCCTGTTCGAAGCGCTGTTCATTCTGACGGCTGTGGATGCCGGTACCCGTGCTGGCCGTTTCATGCTGCAGGACTTGCTCGGCTCCTTCGTGCCATCCCTGAAGCGCACCGATTCCTGGACCGCCAATCTGATTGCAACCGCCGGTTGTGTGGCGATGTGGGGTTATCTGCTGTACCAGGGCGTGATCGATCCGTTGGGTGGCATCAACACCTTGTGGCCGCTGTTCGGTATCTCCAACCAGATGCTCGCCGGTATCGCGCTGATGTTGGCGACCGTCGTGCTGATCAAAATGAAACGCCAGCGCTACGTTTGGGTCACCATGCTGCCCGCCGTGTGGTTGCTGATCTGCACCACCGCCGCAGGCTTCATCAAGCTGTTCGATGCCAACCCGGCGATCGGTTTCCTGGCCTTGGCCAAGAAGTACAGCGATGCCCTGGCCAACGGTCAGATCCTCGCCCCGGCCAAGAGCATCGACCAGATGCAGCACGTGATCTACAACGCCTACACTAACGCCACGCTGACCGCGCTGTTCTTGCTGGTGGTCTTCAGCATCCTGTTCTTTGCACTCAAGGTCGGCATCGCCGCTTGGGGCACTAAAGAACGTACGGATAAAGAAGCGCCATTCCAGGCTCTGCCGGATGCGTAATCGAGGATTGCAGTATGTTCAATGACCTGAGTCGCCTCGGTAAATACCTCGGTCAGGCTGCGCGCCTGATGGTCGGCATGCCCGACTACGACAATTACGTCGAGCATATGCAAACCAAGCACCCGGACAAACCGGTGATGACCTACGAGATGTTCTTCCGGGAACGCCAGGAGGCTCGTTACGGAAGCAAGGCTGGGCCGAAGTGCTGTTGATGGTGGGTGGCCGTGATGCCACCTAACATAGCTAAATAAAAAACCCGGCTGATGAGGCCGGGTTTTTTTTGAGTGAATGGCATTGGCCGATCCGTGTTGAGTCAGCTTGCCGGGATGGTTTCGAGTGTTTCGAGATCCAGCAGGGTGAAATAACCACGGTCCGGCCTCCAGCCCCCCGTATCGATGTGGATCACATTACCAAGGCTGAGGGGCATATAAAGCGGCGTATGCCCTACCACCAGTGCGCGCAGGCCTTCAACGCCATGCGTCTCCAACTGATCGATCCGCCTTCGTGACCACATGCAGTAGTGCTGCACCTCCTGCAGACGCCTGTTGCTTTCCGGCGACTCCAGTTCCTTTCGCAGTTGCTGCCATGATGGAAATGGACAATCGGCGTGTACGATGCCGATCAGGCCGTATGCTGTTTCGACTTCAATCGCGATAGGGAGCGTGGCGAACTGCGCCGCGAATGCTTGCTTCTCGAACAGCGACAGGCCCACGAACCACGAACCGCCGTTGTCGATCCAGCTGTCGACGTCGCAGGTATCGAAGTACACCAGGTAGTCGTCATGGTTGCCTCGCACCGGGTGGAACCATGCCTTGTCCAGCCAATCGAGTGCATCATGGCACTCGGGCCCACGGTCAATCAGATCGCCAACACTGAACAGGCGATCTACCAAGCGATTGAACCCGGCGGCTTCCAGAGCGTCCTGCAACCGAGTGAAATGGCCATGAATGTCACCGACCGCGAAATCTCGACCGGCAACGTTTGCGGCGAAGCGCTTAACACGCGACATCTCTAAAGTTTCGAGCATGGGAATGCCACTCCGGCAGCTCCCCAACGGGCTAGTCAGTTGAGTTTAGGCCAAGAAGTGATACTCAACCTTACCGCGCCGGCAAGTAGGCCGTTGCTTGCCCGAAATGGTTGTCCTGCACTCCGGCGATAAGGTGCAGAGGCATGTGTTGCGCATCCATGGATGGAACTTCGAAACTATTCACAATCTGGGTGTGACGCTCACTCAGTCCGGTCGACTCTTCGACAAGAGCCTTAGCCATTCTCGCGTGGTTCGCTGCGATTTCATTGAGAGTTGACACGTTACATCTCCCGGTGACTGACCAAGCGCATCGCTGGCGTCCTAAGCGTTAATTAAAGTGCTGCCGCGTCAGAATTACGTCGTTGCGGGGCTGCTACGAGCGTCTTTTGCAAACCTCACGCCAGGGATAGTCAAAAAATCACGCAGCGCTGCTGGTGCGACGAATGGTTGTGCCGCCTGATTGGGGCTGTGAACTGACGGCCGCAAGAACAGCGATAGGTCCAGCCAGTGCTCCGCACTTATTACAGGTCGCTGGGTGCCCCTTGTATTCGTCCTCGTTTACTCTTTTCTGAAGCTCTCGCTTGCCTGTGAGCACGTATGAATGGGGTATCGCAACCCCTCGGTTTTGAGGGTCGCGTAGCATCACGTTACATGAAGGATGTTTAACGATCGGCAGGACGCCGGTGGAGGGTAAAAAAGGGCTAGTTATGGAGCACATCCCGGGCGTCGAGATTTTCACCAACCCCCAGAAACGACAAAGCCCTGAATAATCAGGGCTTTGTCGTACATAGATGGCGGAGGCGATGGGATTCGAACTCATGGACCTGTTACAGTCGACGGTTTTCAAGACCGTTGCCTTAAACCACTCGGCCACACCTCCGTTTGCGTTGCGGGCGCCATAATACCTGAATGAAACACACTGTCAAACTCTCTGCATAGCTTGTTACAGAGCGTCTGTTATGATCTTTGCGACTGAACGTTTCAAACCAACAGGAGTGTCGCCATGCGCGAACAGGATTACGCAGTTAATAACAGCGTGCAGGCTGAGCAGCTAGAGGTTAGCCGCGTCCTGCGCAACACTTACGGCTTACTCGCTCTCACCCTCGCATTCAGCGGCGTGATGGCGTTTGTCGCTCAGCAGATGCGTGTCGGCTACCCGAACATTTTCGTAGTGCTGATCGGTTTCTACGGCCTTTTCTTCCTCACCAACAAACTCCGTGATTCGGCTTGGGGGCTGGTGTCGGCATTTGCCCTGACCGGTTTCATGGGGTTCCTGCTCGGCCCGATCCTCAACCGTTACCTGGGCATGCAGGGCGGCGCCGAGGTGGTTAGTTCGGCCTTCGCGATGACTGCGCTGGTGTTCGGCGGTCTGTCGGCCTACGTGCTGATTACCCGTAAGGACATGAGCTTCCTGGGTGGTTTCATCACCGCAGGCTTCTTCGTGCTGCTGGGGGCGACGCTGGCGAGCCTGTTCTTCCAGATCAGCGGTCTGCAATTGGCGATCAGCGCAGGTTTCGTGCTGTTCTCCTCGGTCTGCATTCTGTTCCAGACCAGCGCCATCATTCACGGCGGCGAGCGCAACTACATCATGGCGACCATCAGCCTGTATGTATCGATCTACAACCTGTTCATCAGCTTGTTGCAGCTGTTCGGCATCATGAGCCGCGATGATTAATCGTCAGCCTTGAGGAAAAACCCGCTTCGGCGGGTTTTTTCTTGCCAGCGATTTGAGTAAAAGGTCACGCCATCGGTGGCAGCCGGCGCTTGACCGGGGTTTTCTTGACGATTGCAGTGTTGGTTTCGGCGTGGGTGTTGAGGCGGTCGAGCAGAGTGTCCAGTTGTTCCATCGAGCGCACATGCAGGCGGGCGATGAAGCAGTCGTCACCGGTGACTTTGTCGCACTCGGTAAATTCGGGAATGGCCTGGATCTGCCGTTCCACTTCCTGCAGCTGGCCTGGCAGCGGACGAATACGGACGATGGCTTGTAGTTGATAGCCAAAGCATTTGGGGTCGATCTCGACGGTGTAACCCTTGAGCACGCCACGCTCTTCGAGGCGACGCAAACGCTCGGCGACGCTGGGCGAAGACAAGCCGCTGATCTGCGCCAGAGCCTTGAGCGAGCGACGTGAGTCTTCCATCAATGCCGTGATCAGCACTTGGTCGATGTCGTCGGTCATGTCGAAACCCCCTATGAGGTAATTAATTCAAACCGCCTTGATAAAAAAGGCAGATTTCGAGTTTAGCCTGCTTTTTGCGCTGGAGAAGACTCCCGGCGGATTGGCATACTTTGGGCTCAAACACAGGAGTCTGATGATGGACAAAACAATACGTCACGGGTCATTTGAAATGACCGTCGCCATGCTGATTTCCGGGACCATCGGCTGGTTCGTGCTGGTGTCCGGGCAACCGGTGCTGGACGTAGTGTTCTGGCGTTGCGTATTCGGCGCCGGCACATTGTTGCTGATCTGCGCGGCATTCGGCTTCCTGCGCCCCGGCATTCTGACCCGCACCACGTTCTTGTTGGCTGTGCTCAGCGGCGTGGCGATTGTCGGCAACTGGGTACTGTTGTTTGCTTCTTACTCCCGCGCCTCGATTGCCATCGGCACCGCGGTATACAACGTTCAGCCGTTCATGCTGGTGGGGTTGGCCGCGTTATTCCTCAACGAGAAAATCACCCTGCAAAAACTGTTCTGGCTGGGCATTTCGTTTCTCGGGATGCTGGCGATTGTCAGCGCACATGGCGGGCAGGGCGAGAGCGGCAATGATTACCTGATGGGCATCGCGCTGGCGCTGGGGGCGGCATTCCTCTACGCAATTGCCGCGTTGATCATCAAGCGCCTGACCGGTACACCACCGCATCTGATCGCACTGATTCAGGTCACCACCGGCGTGCTGTTACTCGCACCATTCGCGCATTTTTCGGCGCTGCCGCAAGCGCCGAGCGCGTGGGCCAGTCTGGTCACTCTGGGCATTGTCCACACCGGCGTGATGTACGTGCTGCTCTACGGCGCGATCCAAAAGCTGCCGACGGCACTGACCGGTGCATTGTCCTTCATCTACCCGATTGCGGCGATTTTCGTTGACTGGTTTGCCTTCGGTCATCGTCTGGAACCGCTGCAATGGATCGGTGTTGCCGCGATTCTGTTGGCCGCTGCCGGCATGCAACAGGGTTGGAACATTAAGTTTCGTCGGACGGTGACGACGCAGTAAGCCGTAAAGAAACGTCAGATGTTCCAGTGCGGTGCCGTCTTGGCCAAGCGCTGGCGCATCTCGCCGATGTTGGCGGCTAACTGTCGGACTAATAACCGGTAGCCGTCCAGAGGACTGTAAACCGGTGCGGCCAGACTTGAATCCGACGGCAGTTCGACGGGCCGGCTGAGCCGCTGGGAGGTGCCGGATTTCAGCGCCCGGGCCATACCGATCAATTGCACCCGAATCAGCCGATGCTCGGTTTTTAAAGCTGATTGCAGATGGGCCATGGCATCAGGGTCACTGGCGTCAGGTCGGGTGTTGCCGAGGATTTCCAGGGTGCTGACGCACATCCGCAAGTGCCGCTGAATGGCATCGAGTTCGGTCATGGATATCCGTACTTCCTTGGACACCGACGGCATCAACGAGCGCAGTTGCACCATCACCGTGTTCAGGCGGCCCACCAGTTTATGGTGTTCGTCATCGGTGACCGATTGGCCATTGATGATGCGCCCGTAGATCGTCGCGCAGTCGCGCAAGGCATCGGCCAGGTTGTAGCGCCAGGAGTAAACCGCGTAGAGCGGCAGGGCGAAAGAAAACGCCAGGGCCAGGACGATGCCGATCAGGATGTCCACCCCACGCCACAACCCGTCGGTGATCTGATTGTCGCCATGCCCCGCGACGATAAACACGGTAATCGCCGAGAGCAACGCGGTGTAACCGCCCTTGCCGATGGCGTGGTACGAGAACAACCCGCAAACCACGGCCATCGCGAAATAGGTCAGCCACGGCATCCCCAGCCACGCCTGTTGCGCCACCAGCAGCAAGCCGACGGCGGCGCCGATCAAGGTGCCGATGGCGCGCTCGGCGGCTTTTTTACCGATGTTGCCGTGGTGCTGCAAACCGCCAATCACCACCAGCATCGTCACCGAGGCCCACTCGCCGTGGGGCAGATTGATGCCGGTGGTCAGCAGGATCGTTGCCAGCAATCCCAGTGACACGCGCACCGCGTGGATCACCCGGGCGTGGCGATAGCGCCGGTACGGGTCCAGCAACGGACGCAGCAGTCGGCGCATTAGCGGTGGCAGTCGATGGGCTCTGAATGTGCTCAGGCTCGGTCTCCTCAGAAGATGTAATCGGTGGTCAAGAAGCTCGAACGGCGTCCGCTGATGATCTCGCTGATGAGTTCTTTATTGGTTTCCTGGAACTTGGTCGCCACCAGTGTCCGGATCGAAAACACCCGCAGCGCATCATGCACCGACAGCGTGCCTTCGGCGGAGTTCTTGCGGCCGTTGAACGGGAAGGTGTCCGGGCCGCGCTGGCACTGGGCGTTGAGGTTGATCCGGCCGACCTGGTTGGCGAAGGTGTCCACCAGCCGACCGACCGCCACCGGGTTGGTGCCGAAGATACTCAACTGCTGGCCGAAGTCCGATTCCAGGACGTAATCGATCACCGTGTCCAGATGCCGGTAAGGCACGATCGGCACGACCGGGCCGAACTGTTCTTCCTGATAGACGCGCATCTGCGGCGTCACCGGGTACAGCACGGCAGGGTAGAAGAATGAAGCGCGGGCTTCACCGCCGTTGGGGTTGACGACGGCGGCGCCTTTGCTCACGGCGTCCGCTACCAGCGAGTGCAAGTAATCGACCTTGCTCGCTTCCGGCAACGGTGTCAGCGCCACGCCGCTGTCCCACGGCATGCCGGGTTTCAGGCTGGCGAGTTTGGCGTTAAATTTTTCGATGAACGAGTCGACCACATCTTCATGGACGAAGAGGATTTTCAATGCGGTGCAGCGCTGGCCATTGAACGACAGCGAGCCGGTGAGTGCTTCACTGACCGCGTTGTCCAGATCCACCTCAGGCAGCACGATGCCGGGGTTTTTTGCGTCCAGGCCCAACGCCGCACGCAAACGGTGCGGTTTTGGATGGAGTTTTTTCAGATCGCTGGCGGCTTTGTTGGTGCCGATAAACGCGAAGATGTCGATCTTGCCGCTGGCCATCAGCGCGCTGACGGTCTCGCGGCCGCTGCCGTAGATCACGTTGATCACCCCCGCCGGGAAGCTGTCGCGGAACGCTTCCAGCAACGGACGAATCAGCAGCACACCCAGCTTGGCCGGTTTGAACACCACGGTGTTGCCCATGATCAGCGCGGGAATCAGCGTGGTGAAGGTTTCGTTCAGCGGGTAGTTGTAAGGCCCCATGCACAGCGCCACACCTAGCGGTACGCGGCGGATCTGGCCGAGGGTGTCCTGTTCCAGTTCGAAGCGGCTGGAGCGGCGGTCGAGCTCCTTGAGCGCATTGATGGTGTCGACGATGTAATCGCAGGTGCGGTCGAACTCTTTCTCTGAGTCCTTGAGGTTCTTGCCGATTTCCCACATCAGCAACTTGACCACGGCTTCGCGCTGTTCACGCATGCGCCCCAGAAAGGCTTCGACGTGCTGGATGCGTTCGGCCACCCGCATCGTTGGCCACAATCCCTGGCCCCGGTCATAGGCGCGGACGGCGGCGTCGAGGGCGGTCAATGCGGTGTCGGCATCGAGCAGTGGTGTGCTGCCAAGGATCACTTGTTCATCGCCATTTTCGCCGGTCAGGTACACCGGGCTACGGACCTGGGCGAGGGGCCCTGACCAGGTTTTCAGCTCGCCGTCGACCAGGTATTCACGTTGTTCGGTCTGGCCGTCGAGGCGGTATTTTTCCGGGATGTCGGTGGCGTCGGGAAACAGGTTGCCGAGGATATGTGCGGTGGTCATGTCGCTACTCCATGTGATGTAAGCCATGCGCTGGCGGCTTGCCGTTCAGATTCACTTCAAAGGTTATACGCCTTATTGGCACGCCTTTTTAAGTGCCGATCTCATGATCCCGCGATCTTTTGCCCTGAAAACACACAGCGGCCGATGCTGCGGTTAAACTTCGCGTTTTTCTAAAGGAGTTCATATGAATTACTACCAGCCGGGTATTCTCGCCACCCCAGTACCGCTTCAAGCCCGTCATATGTTCTTCGCACTCGAATCCGCCGCTGCCTTGCCGGCCGCGCTGGAAAATCTTAAGGGGCTGGTGGACGGGAAGTCGGCAGTGGTCGGTTTCGGTGAATCCCTGGTCAAGGCCCTCAAGGGGCAAATCGAAGGCCTGCGCGCCTTTCCAGCGTTGACCGGTGTCGGCGTCGACAACCCGTCGACCCAGCACGCGCTCTGGTGCTGGTTGCACGGTGTCGACCGTGGCGAACTGCTCAATCGCAGCAACGCCATCGAAGCCGCACTGGCGCCGGCCCTGCGCCTGATGCAGATGAACGAAACCTTCCGCCACCTCACCGGCCACGACTTGACCGGTTACGAAGACGGTACCGAAAACCCTCACAACGAAGCCGCCGTCGCCGCCGCGCTGGTGAGTGATGGCGTTGACGGAATGGTCGGTGGCAGTTTCGCCGCGATCCAGCAGTGGCAGCACGACCTGAAGGGCTTCCACGCGATGCCGTCCCATGAGAAGGACAACATCATGGGCCGTCGTTTGAGCGACAACGAAGAGATTGACGACGCGCCGATCTCCGCTCACGTCAAACGCACCGCCCAGGAAAGCTTCGCCCCCGAGGCATTCGTGGTGCGCCGATCCATGCCCTGGATCGAAGGTGATCGCGCCGGCCTGATGTTCCTGGCCTTCGGTTTCTCCCTCGACGCCTTCGAAGCCCAACTGCGTCGCATGAGTGGTCTGGAAGACGGCATCACCGACGGTTTGTACCGCATCAGCCGGCCGGTCACCGGCGGCTACTACTGGTGCCCGCCGCTCAAGGACGGTCATCTGGACCTGCGCGCATTGCGCATTGGCTAAACATCGGGAGTGAGTATGAGCGTGGTGCGTTGGGGCATGATCGGGTGTGGCAGCGTCGCTGAACGCAAGAGCGGGCCGGCCTTCTACAAGGCGCCCGGTTCGGCGCTGGTGGCGGTGATGGGCCGGCGTCTGGAGGCGGTGACAGATTACGCCGCGCGCCACGGCATCGCTCGGGTCTACACCGATGTCGAAGCGCTGATCAATGATCCTGAGGTCGACGCGGTATACATCGCCACGCCGCCTGACAGTCATCACGCTTACGCCTTGAGGGTGGCCGCCGCTGGTAAACATTGCTGTGTCGAAAAACCCATGTCGTTGAATGCCGGGCAAAGCCGTGAGATGCAAAAGGTCTTTGCCGATGCCGGGCTGCACCTGTTTGTTTCCTACTACCGGCGTTCGCTGCCGCGCTTCCAGCAAGTGCGGCAATGGCTGGAGGAAGGACGGATTGGCGGGGTCCGGCACCTGACCTGGACCCTGACCAAAGCGCCATCTCCGACCGATCTTGGCGGTACAGATAACTGGCGCACCGACCCGACCATTGCTGGCGGTGGCTATTTCACCGACCTGTCCAGCCATGGTTTTGACCTGTTCCAGTACCTGCTCGGTGACATCGTCGAAGTCGCCGGGTTTACGGCTCGGCAAGCTGGATTGTATGTCGCTGAGGATGCCGTCAGCGCCAGTTGGCGGTTTGCTTCGGGCGCCATGGGCATGGGCTGCTGGAATTTCGTCGCGGACCGTCGAGAGGACCGTGTCGAGCTGATCGGCAGCAAAGGCCGGATCACCTTTTCCGTATTCGATGAGCATCCGGTTCAGCTTGAAGCCGATGAAACCCTCAGCCTGCACATCGATAATCACGCGCACATCCAGTGGCATCACGTGCTGGGCATGAACGCGCACATTCGGGGTGAAGCGCAGCATCCGGCGGTGGCCGAAGAGGCATTGAAAACCGATTGGGTGATGGACCAGATCCTCAAGCGCGGTTGATAAAAGATCAAAAAATCGTCCGAACGCGGCCCGAACCTTCGGCAACTCCCACAAGGCCTTGCCAGAAAAAAGCCAAAAGAGTACAAATGTACTCCATGACGACATTAACTCCCCGCCGCACCGCCATCCTGACCTTTATCCGCGATCGAATCGCCGAGCATGGCCAGTCCCCGAGCCTCGCTGAAATCAGCGAGGCGTTCGGTTTCGCCTCCCGTAGCGTGGCGCGCAAGCATGTGCTGGCATTGACCGAGGCCGGTTTCATCGAGGTCAATGCGCATCAGGCACGGGGTATTCGTTTGCTCGGGCAACCGACGCGGCCCGAGTTGCTGGACATTCCGGTGCTCGGCCGGGTGGCGGCGGGTGCGCCGATCGGTGCCGATGCCGAGGTTCACAGCCGCTTGCTGCTCGACCCGTCGATCTTCTCGCGGGTGCCGGATTACATGCTGCGGGTCCAGGGTGACTCGATGATCGAGGACGGCATTCTCGACGGCGATCTGGTGGGCGTTCACCGCAATCCCGAGGCGGTCAACGGCCAGATCGTCGTCGCGCGACTCGACGGCGAAGTCACCATCAAACGTTTCGAGCGGGTCGGCGAACGCGTCCGATTGCTGCCACGGAATCCGACCTATAAGCCGATCATCGTCGAAGCCAATCAGGACCTGGCCATCGAAGGGGTGTTCTGCGGTCTGGTGAGGCAAGGGTGATGGGCGCCGTCGTCGCGCTGGAAACGCTGTTCAATGGCGGCCAGGTCTGGAAGGGCCGGCCTGCGCCACCGGCCGTCAGCCCGCAACCTACCGGGCATGCCGCGCTGGATGCGGCGTTGCCTACGGGTGGGTGGCCGGAAGCGGCGCTGACCGAAATCCTTTTGGCCGGGCAGGGCGTCGGTGAGCTGCAACTGGTGTGGCCGGCACTGGCGCGGTTGTCCGCCGCGGGCGAGCGCATCGTGCTGGTGGCGCCGCCTTACGTGCCGTACCCCCAGGCGTGGCAGAACGCCGGGGTCGATCTGCGTCAGTTGTCGATCATCCAGGCCAGCGAGCGCGATGCCTTGTGGGCAGCGGAACAATGCCTGCGTTCGGGCAGTTGCGGCGCGGTGTTGTGCTGGCCGCACAAGGCTGATGACCGGGCGTTGCGGCGCTTGCAGGTGGCGGCGGAAACCGGCTCGACCCTGGCGTTTGCCTACCGCTCGATCAATGAGGCGATCAACCCTTCGCCAGCGGCGCTGCGCATCGCCATCGATGCCAAACCTGCGCAATTGCGCGTGCTCAAGTGCCGGGGTGGGTTGGCGCGTTCGGCGCCGATTACCTTCCTTGTGGGACATTGAGGTTGCCATGCGCTGGGTCTGCATTCTCTTCCCGCAATTGGCGCTGGACGCGGTACTGCGTCAGCGCTCCGATCCCGATGAGCCACTGGCGCTGCTGATCGGCCCGGCGCAGCGTCGGGTGCTGCAAGCGGTCAACGCTTCGGCTCGGGCGCTGGGCTTGCGCCCGGGCCAGTCGATGACCGCCGCCCAGGCCTTGAGCAAAGGTTTTGTCACGGCTGAATACGACGCTGTCGAGATCGAGCACTGGCAGCAGTTTCTGGCCGCTTGGGCTTATCGATTCAGTTCACAAGTCAGCGTGCATTACCCGCGTGCGGTGGTGTTTGAAATCGAATCCAGCCTGGGATTGTTCGGCGCCTGGCCGCAATTCGAGGCGCGATTGCGGACCGAACTCGGCGAGCTTGGGTTTCGCCATCGGATTGTTGCCGCGCCCAACCCGGTGGCAGCGCGGGTGCTGGCCAACGCTTATGACGGTCTGGTGGTGCCCGACGACCAAGCCTTGCAACATCATCTTGGGCAGCTACCCATCGAGCGGATAGGGCTGGAAACCAGCGTTGCCACCGCGTTGTCGCGCATGGGGCTGCGCACCTTGAGTCAGGTTCAGGCGTTGCCGCGCCATAGTCTGGCCCGGCGTTTCGAGGCTCAGGTGCTCAAGCACCTGGACGCCTTGCTCGGGTTACGACGGTTGGCGCTGGCGTTCTACTTGCCGCCGGACCGGTTCGATGTGCGCATCGAGCTCAACTTCGACGTGCAGTCCCATCAGGCACTGCTGTTTCCGTTACGCCGGCTGACCGGTGACTTGTCGGCGTTTCTTTGCGGTCGAGACAGCGGTGTGCAGCGTTTTGACCTGCATTTGGAGCACGCCGGGTTGCCGGACACCGTCATCAAGGTCGGCCTGCTCAGCGCCGAACGTGACCCGGCGATGCTCTTTGAACTGGCCCGGGGCCGGTTGGAGCACGCCCAGGTCGAGGCGCCAGTGCGCGGTTTTCGCCTGCGCGCCGAAGACTTGCCGGCCTTCGTTCCCCAGCGCCAGGAGCTGTTCGACGACCGCCCACAGCAGTCCTTGCCGTGGGAGCAACTGCGCGAACGCTTGCGCGCGCGGTTGGGAGATGACGCCGTGCAGGGCTTGCGGTTCCAGGCCGATCACCGACCGGAATGCGCGTGGCAGGCCAGCGTCGACAGTCTGCGTTGTACAGGACTGCCTGTCGTGCAACGTCCGGGCTGGCTGCTGATTGAGCCGCTGGCGGTGCACGAAGGTTCGACGCGTACCTTGATGGGGCCTGAACGCGTCGAGTCCGGCTGGTGGGACGGCAACGATGTGCGCCGTGATTACTTCCTGATCGAAACCCGTTCCGGTCAGCAGGGCTGGGCCTATCGTGCGGTCGGTGAGGATGGCCCGTTGTGGCTGCAAGGCTGGTTCGCATGAGTGTCGACTATGCCGAGCTGCACTGCCTGTCGAACTTCAGTTTCCAGCGCGGTGCTTCCAGTGCCCTCGAACTCTTTCAACGGGCGAAAAAGCAGGGCTATCAGGCCTTGGCGATCACCGATGAATGCACCCTGGCCGGTATCGTCCGCGCCTGGCAAGCGGCCAAATCCGTGGAGCTGCCGCTGATTATCGGCAGCGAAGTGCGCATCGAGAACGGTCCGAAACTGGTGTTGCTGGTGGAAAACCTTGAGGGTTACCAGACCCTGTGCCGACTGATTACCCGAGCGCGGCGCCGCACGCAGAAAGGCCAGTATCAAGTGCTGCGGGAAGACTTCAGTGAACCCTTGCCGGGGCTGTTGGCATTGTGGGTGCCGGATGCGGTCGACGACTTTGAACAGGGTCACTGGCTGAAACAGACCTTCGCCGAACGCCTGTGGCTGACCGTCCAGCTGCATCGCGGCCAGGATGATACCCGACGGCTGACTGCGCTGCTGACCCTGGCGGGCGAACTGCGAATCCCGGCGGTGGCCAGCGGCGATGTGCACATGCACGCTCGTGGGCGACGCGCCTTGCAGGACACCATGACCGCGATCCGTCATCACCTGCCGGTGGCGGAGGCCGGGTTGCGTCTTCATCCCAATGGCGAGCGGCATGTGCGCAGTCTCGAGGCTCTGCAATCGATCTACCCGCAAGCACTGCTCGACGAAACGCTGAACATCGCCCGGCGCTGCACCTTCGACCTCGCTCAGTTGCGTTATCAATATCCCCGCGAGTTGGTCCCTGAAGGTCAGACAGCCACGTCCTGGCTGCGGCATCTGACCGAAGAGGGCATCGCGTGGCGCTGGCCAAAAGGCCCGCAGGTCCAGGTGCTGACGCAGATCGACAAGGAGTTGGAGCTGATCGCCGAGCTGGGCTACGAAAGCTATTTCCTGACAGTTCACGACATTGTGCGATTCGCCCGTGAGCAAAAAATCCTGTGTCAGGGGCGTGGTTCGGCAGCCAACTCCGCAGTGTGCTTTGCCTTGGGTATCACGGAAATCGATCCGGATCGCACCACGCTGTTGTTCGAGCGCTTTCTTTCCAAAGAGCGCAACGAACCGCCGGACATCGACGTCGATTTTGAACACGAACGCCGCGAAGAAGTCTTGCAGTACGTGTTCCAGCGTTATGGCCGGGCCCGCGCGGCGCTGACGGCGGTGGTCAGCACGTATCACGCGGCCGGCGCGGTGCGTGATGTGGCCAAGGCCTTGGGTTTGCCGCCGGATCAGATCAACGCCCTGGCCGATTGCTGTGGCCACTGGAGTGATGTAACACCGCCCGTGGAGCGCCTGCTTGAAGGCGGGTTCGACCCCGAGAGCCCGGTGCTGCGTCGGGTGCTCAGCCTGACGGGACAACTGATCGGTTTTCCCCGACACCTGTCCCAGCACCCCGGTGGTTTCGTGATTTCCGAGCAACCTCTGGACAGCCTGGTCCCGGTGGAAAACGCCGCCATGGCCGAGCGCACCATCATCCAGTGGGACAAGGACGACCTCGATGCCGTCGGGCTGCTCAAGGTGGATATTCTGGCGTTGGGCATGCTCAGTGCGATCCGCCGCTGTTTCGATCTGTTGCGCCGTCATCGCCACCGGGATCTGAGCCTGGCGACGATCCCGTCCGAAGACTCGCAGACCTACGACATGATCGGCCGTGCCGACACCATCGGCGTGTTCCAGATCGAGTCCCGGGCGCAGATGTCGATGCTGCCGAGGCTCAAACCCCGGACCTTCTATGACCTGGTGATCGAGGTGGCGATTGTCCGTCCGGGGCCGATTCAGGGCGGAATGGTGCATCCGTACCTGCGACGCCGAAACAAGGAAGAACCCGAGGTCTATCCGTCCCCGGCACTGGAAATCGTGCTCAAGCGCACGCTGGGCGTGCCGCTGTTTCAGGAACAGGTGATGCAGATTGCTATCGTCGCCGCCGACTACAGCCCCGGCGAGGCCGATCAGTTGCGCCGTTCCATGGCTGCCTGGAAGCGCCATGGCGGGCTGGAGCCGCACAAGGATCGCCTGGCCGCCGGGATGAAAAAAAACGGCTACACGGCCGAGTTTGCTGCGCAGATTTTCGAGCAGATCAAAGGCTTCGGCAGTTATGGTTTTCCCGAGTCCCACGCCGCCAGTTTCGCCTTGCTGACCTACGCCAGTTGCTGGTTGAAATGCCACGAGCCGGCGGCCTTCGCTTGTGCGCTGATCAACAGCTGGCCCATGGGTTTCTACAGCCCGGACCAGATTCTGCAAGACGCGCGCCGGCATCATTTGCAGATTCGCCCGGTGGACGTGCGCGCCAGTGACTGGGATTGCAGCCTCGAACCGATCACCGGTGCCCAGCCGGCGATCCGTATGGGGTTGCGGATGATCAAGGGCTTTCGCGAGGACGATGCCCGGAGCATAGAAGCCGCACGGTCGAAGGGGGCGTTTATCGACATTGCCGACCTCGGCAAACGGGCGCGACTCGATGCCCGTGCCCAGGAGCAACTGGCCGATGCCGGTGCACTGCGCGGCCTGGCGGGTGACCGTCATCGGGCTCGCTGGGACGTGGCGGGTGTGCAGAAACAGCTCGGCTTGTTTGCCGGTCTGCCGAGTCCGGAGGAGGGCGCGGTGTCGTTGCCCAAACCCACCGTCGGCGAGGACCTGCTAGCCGATTACAACAGTGTCGGCACCACGCTAGGTCCGCATCCGCTGGCGTTGTTGCGGGGTGAATTGAAAGCCCGGCGCTGCCGCAGTTCGAAGGAACTGCTGGAGGTCGAGCATGGACGACCGGTCAGCGTCGCCGGGCTGGTGACCGGTCGACAACGCCCCGGCACCGCCAGTGGCGTGACCTTTGTCACCCTTGAAGATGAGTTCGGCAACGTCAACGTCATCGTTTGGCGCGACCTGGCCGACCGGCAGCGTCAGGTGTTGGTGGGCTCGCAATTGCTCAAGGTCGACGGGCGCTGGGAAAAGGAGGGCGAAGTGCGGCATTTGATTGCCGGACGTCTGAGCGACCTGAGCGCATTGCTCGACGGTATCAGCGTACGCAGCCGGGATTTTCGTTGACCATTTGTTGGGTTCCTCCTCAAGCAAGTGCACAAAAATCTGCGGGTGAAGAATCAGCTAACCTCTATGAAACCATTGGCGACTGCGATGCTCGAAACAAACGGGCACGCACCGTCCTCATACCGTGCGATCCCTTAAGCCGTCATCTACAGGGATACAGAGTCAGTCGATGCAGTTTTTAGACGATAGCCATGGGTGCGCAGGCTGGAACGGTGAAATGGCCGGGCGCATCTGTGCGTTTGACTGGAGCGTGACTGAGCTTGGGAGCATGGACTCCTGGCCCAGAAGCTTGTGCAGCGCGGTGCAGTTGATGCTCGCCTCCCCACTGCCGATGGTGATGCTGTGGGGGCGACCGGGTTACATGATCTATAACGATACGTACTCGACGTTTGCCGGTGGTCGCCATCCTTACCTGTTGGGTTCTCCGGTGGAACTGGGCTGGCCGGAAGTCGCCGAATTCAATCGGCATGTGGTCGATACCTGCCTGGCCGGCGGCACCTTGTCCTACCGCAACAAAGTCCTGGAATTGCTGCGCGACGGCGTTCCCGAAGACGTCTGGCTGGACCTCTATTACAGCCCGGTGGCGGATGATGACGGGAAACCGGCCGGGGTCATGGCGATGGTGGTCGAGACCACCGAGCATGTGATTTCCGAACGCCGCCGTCAGGCCGCCGAGGATGCCTATCACGCCGACAACGAACGGGTGCGGCTGGCGCTTAATGCCGGGGCTTTGCTCGGCTCGTTCGTCTGGGACATCAAGGACAATGTGCTCTCCTGCGATGAGCGTTTCGCCCGCACCTTTTCCTACCCGCCGGAGCAGAACCTGGCCGACTTGCCAATGGACGTCGTCGAAGCACGGATCCATCCCGATGACCGCAGCTGGGTACAGGAGCAGATCAATCAATCAGTGGACACCGGCGAACCCTTTAATGCCGAGTATCGGGTCCTGCGCCCGGATGGCAGTTATCTGTGGGTGCAGGCGAGTGGTGGCTGCGAGTTCAATGAGCAGGGCCAACCGTTCCGTTTTCCCGGGGTGTTGATCGACATCCACGAACGCAAGACCGCCGAAGAATCCTTGCTGAAGTTCACCCGCAACCTGGAGCAACGCGTTGCCGACGAAGTCGACGCGCGGCTGGCCGCCGAAGAACAACTGCGTCAATCGCAGAAACTCGAAGCCATCGGCGGCCTCACCGGCGGCGTAGCCCATGACTTCAACAACCTTTTGCAGGTGATCGCCGGCAACCTGCACTTGCTGGCGCGGCATGAACCGGACAACGCCAACGTGCAGCGTCGGGTCAGTGCTTCGATTGCCGCGGTCGAGCGCGGCGCCAAACTGTCTTCGCAATTGCTCGCATTTGCCCGTCGTCAGCCCTTGTCGCCAGCGGTCTGCGACCTGCGGCAGGTCTTTGATGGGCTCGGGGAGTTGTTGCAGCGGGCGCTGGGGGAAACCATCCAGATCAATGTCACCGCGGCCGAAGCCCTTTGGTACGTCTACGTGGACCACAATCAACTGGAAAACGCCATTCTCAATCTGGCGATCAATGCCCGTGACGCCATGAAAGGCGAGGGGACCATTGACCTGAGCGCCGAGAACGTTGCCCTCGATAGCAAGTTTTGCGCAGGCAAGGGTATCGTTGCCGGCGATTATGTCTGCGTGGCAGTGGCTGACAGAGGGGGCGGCATGTCACCGCAGGTACTCGCACAGGCTTTCGAACCGTTTTTTACCACCAAGGCCGATGGCCAGGGCACGGGGTTGGGGCTGAGCATGGTGTTCGGTTTCGTCAAGCAGAGTGGCGGGCATATCGAGATTTCCAGCATGGTCGGGCAGGGCACTTGGGTGCAGATGTATTTTCCTCGCAGCCTGCGCCCGATGCTCAACGAAACGACACGTTATGACCCGCACCAGCGAGGCGGACACGAAACCATTCTGGTGGTCGAGGACAACGAGGCGGTGCGCAGCGCAGCGGTGGAGTTACTGCGTGAAGAAGGTTATCAAGTGCTGACGGCGGCCAACGGTGACGTCGCGATGCAGATATTGCTGGAGGGCGCGGTGGTGGACCTGATTTTCACCGACGTGGTCATGCCCGGCCTGATCAAAAGTTCGGACCTGGCCGCCTGGGCCAAGGTGCAGACGCCGTCGGTGGCCGTGCTGTTCACCTCGGGCCACACCCGTGACATTATTTCGCGCAATCACCAACTCAGCCCCGACACTTACTTGCTGAGCAAACCTTATGGCCCCGAGGCACTCACACAGATGGTTCGCACCGTGCTCAACGGCTAACCCGATTCGATCGTTCCCACGGCTCGACGTGGGAACGATTATGCGACAGAGTTCTTTGCGCTATCTAACCAAGGCTGGTCTATGACTTCCAATCCTCCTTCCGGCATGGTCAGGGTGCGCGGCGCCCGGGAACACAATCTCAAAAACGTCGATATCGACATCCCCCGGGATGCCCTGGTGGTGTTCACTGGCGTGTCCGGTTCGGGGAAATCGTCGTTGGCGTTCTCGACCCTCTACGCCGAAGCGCAACGCCGCTATTTCGAGTCCGTGGCGCCTTATGCACGGCGCCTGATCGATCAGGTCGGCGTGCCGGATGTCGACTCCATTGAAGGCTTGCCGCCGGCGGTGGCGCTCCAGCAACAACGGGGTACGCCGAGCACGCGCTCTTCGGTGGGCAGCGTGACGACCTTGTCGAGCCTGATCCGCATGCTGTACTCCCGGGCCGGCAGTTATCCGCCGGGACAACCGATGCTCTATGCGGAAGACTTTTCGCCCAACATGCCCCAGGGCGCGTGCCCCGAATGCCATGGGTTGGGGCGGGTGTATGAAGTTACCGAAGCCCTGATGGTCCCGGACTCGAGCCTGACCATTCGCCAGCGCGCGGTCGCCTCCTGGCCCACCGCCTGGCAGGGACAAAACCTGCGCGACATCTTGGTGACGATGGGTTACGACGTCGACAAACCCTGGCGTGATCTGCCGAAAAAACTGCGCGACTGGATTCTCTTCACCGAAGAAACACCCACGGTGCCGGTGTATGCCGGGCTCACGCCCGAAGAAACCAAAATCGCGCTCAAGCGCAAAGTGGAACCGAGTTACCAGGGCACGTTCACCGGCGCCCGGCGCTACATCCTGCACACCTTCAGCCATTCCCAAAGCGCGCTGATGAAAAAGCGCGTCGCGCAATTCATGCTCGGCAGCCCGTGCCCGTTGTGCGACGGCAAACGGCTCAAGCGCGAGGCGTTGTCGGTGACCTTTGCCGGTTACGACATCGGCGAGTTGTCGCAGATGCCGTTGCTGCAAGTGGCCGAAGTCTTGAAGCCGGTGGCCGCTCACAGCTACCTCGAACAGACCGAAGCGGCGGGTGAGGTAATGACGCACGAGCAGACTCGCGAGGCCCGCGAGCAACGAGTGGCCCACGGCGCCAGTGGTCACGCCAGCGCGCCGGATGTACGCCACACACCGAACCTGTCAGTGGAGAAACGCCTGGCCGCGCAGCGGATCGCTCAGGATTTGTTGGCGCGGGTCAGCACGTTGACCGATCTGGGACTCGGTTATCTGGCGCTGGAACGCAGCACGCCGACGCTGTCGTCCGGTGAGTTGCAGCGTCTGCGCCTGGCGACGCAATTGGGCTCGCAACTGTTCGGCGTGATCTACGTGCTGGATGAGCCGTCGGCCGGATTGCACCCGGCGGATGGCGAAGCATTGTTCGAAGCGCTGCAGCGTCTGAAGGCTGCGGGCAACACCTTGTTCGTGGTCGAGCATGACCTGGAAACCATGCGCCGGGCCGACTGGTTGATCGACGTAGGCCCGGCGGCCGGCGAGCATGGCGGCCAAATCCTGTACAGCGGGCCGCCGCCAGGGTTGGCGCAGGTGACGAACTCGCAGACGCGCGCTTATCTGTTCGCCGAGCAGGTCACTCAGCCTCGAGCCAGCCGCAAGGCGACGGATTGGTTGCGGCTCGAAGGCATCACCCGCAATAACCTGAACAACCTCAGCGTCGAATTCCCGCTGGGCTGTTTTACCGCAGTGACCGGCGTCTCCGGCTCCGGTAAATCGAGTCTGGTCAGTCAGGCGCTGCTGGAACTGGTGGGCGCGCATCTCGGGCGCGCGGCAAGTGACAGCGAACCCGAAGCGTTGAGCCTGGAGGATGACGCACCGCAAGTCAGCGGCGGTCAGGTCACGGCGGGGCTGGAATCGATCAAGCGCTTGGTGCAAGTCGATCAGAAACCCATCGGCCGCACGCCGCGCTCGAACCTGGCGACTTACACCGGGCTGTTCGACAACGTGCGCAAACTGTACGCCGCCACCCCCCAGGCGCAGGCCGCGGGTTACGACGCCGGTCAGTTCTCCTTCAATGTTGCCAAGGGCCGTTGCCCGACGTGCGAAGGTGAAGGCTTTGTCAGCGTCGAGTTGCTGTTCATGCCCAGCGTCTATGCACCGTGCTCGACCTGCCACGGTGCGCGCTACAACCCCGAGACGCTGGCAATCATCTGGCAAGGGTTGAACATCGCCCAGGTGTTGCAACTGACGGTGGACGAGGCGGTCATGGTGTTTACCGAGCAACCGGGTATTCGCCGCTCGCTGGAGGTGCTGCGCGATATCGGCCTGGGTTACCTGCGCCTCGGCCAGCCGGCGACCGAACTGTCGGGCGGTGAAGCCCAACGGATCAAACTGGCCACCGAACTGCAACGCAACCAGCGTGGGGCAACGTTGTACGTGCTCGACGAGCCCACCACGGGTTTGCACCCAAGGGATGTTGATCGCTTGCTCGAACAGTTGAATACGCTCGTGACGGCGGGGCATACGGTGATCGTCGTCGAACATGAAATGCGCGTGGTGGCGCAGAGTGACTGGGTGATCGACATCGGCCCGGGGGCGGGGGATCAGGGTGGCAAGATTGTCGTCAGTGGCACCCCGCAGCAAGTGGCCAACAGCAAGAAGAGCCGGACGGCACCGTTTTTAGCCAGAACCCTCGGGTAAATCAAAAGGTCTTAAACGCTGTCCAGCGTGCGCCGCACCTTGTCCAGCAGTTCATTGATCTGGAACGGCTTGATCAGCATCTCCATGCCATCGCCAAGGAACACCTGACAGTTGATGGCAGTTTCGGCATAACCGGTCATGAACAGGATCGGCACCCATTCTGGCCGTTGCCTCGTTCAAGGCCCGAGACGATCAGTTGCAGGAACTCCGATGTCTGCTGCCGCAGATCCTGCTCTTTGAGGTTGCGCGCGGCACCGCTGGCTTCAAGGCCATTTTTCCATTCGGCCAACAGCGGCGTCTGGTTTTTTGTCATCGCATCGAGTGTGCCGGTTTCCCTAATATTGGCCGGCGTAAAGTCAGTGACATTTGCCGAATGAGATAGTTGTTCGCTCCGGCAGGATTTTTTGATCCGGTGCACATGGACTCTAGTAGGTCAGCGATCCGTTCGATGGAACGTTGCTTGCCGGGCGGCTTCGAATCTTCGAGGCCCGACTGTTTCAGCCGCGCACATGCAGTGATGAACGAGGTACTTATGAACGATGACAGTGGTCTTGAGGACAACGCGAAAACCGCCGAACCGCAAAGCACAGATAAAGCGGTCGACCAGAAGCAACGCCACACCGACAACGACAATGATTTCAGCCCGGGTTTCAAGCCGAATCCCGACCGGCCCCAACCCGGTGATGACACCGATGCCGACATCGACACCGATGGCGGCTAGATGTTCGCGATACCGCCTGCGGCCGCGCTGTCGAGGGCGGTTGATTGATCGTTAACGTGTGGAGGTCGACGAGCGGACAACGGTTTTATTGCGTTTGCAGCATGGCGACGAACGGGCACCGCTGGTCTGATAGACGGTCGACAGAACCGGCTAACCGAGGCCATTCTGATGGTTGGTGAACGCAATTGATCGCGTTTGCCTCCGATCAACAAACGGAGGTGTTCCATGCCGGTGCCACACGACCTTTATCAGGATCTCAACATTTCAAAGGAAGATATCCAGCAAAAACGCACCAAGGATCCGTTACTGGATTCACTGATCAACAAGTATTCGCAGGCAGACGCCGAGGTCGTAAAGGCCGAAACCGCCCAATCGGATGCGCCCAGCGATGACGCATTGAAGAAACTCAAGGAGAAGCGCGTGCAGGTTAAGCAAAAGATCGTTGATCGGCTTCAGACCCCGTCCTGACGCGCCCTGGCGGTGACTGAAAAACTGGAACGGCACCTCGAATGTTCAGAGTCCGAATTTACGGCTCCATACGAGGTGCCTCATGACCGAACACTCATCCCCGGCAAAGTCAGGCACGTTTACTGTTGCAATGCCTTGCTCAACGGCAATCGCACCATGTTTTTTGCCTTCAACGACCCAAAGTACAACCAATCTCCATACTCGCGAACGGTAGTGATCGGCGAGTAGTTGTCGCGGCCACCGTCCTGCAAGTTGGCGATCACTTTACCGTCCAGGTCCAGGCCCAGCACGAAGGCGCGTTTCTCCACCGGCTTAGGCAGGACAGTCATGGCTCGCGCGATCATCTTGCGCACGAATGGATGCGGCGCGGTGGCATCGAGCAGTGCGTTGCGCGGTGCATAAAGCGCCACCCAGAAGCGGTCACGGCCATTGAACGCGAGGTTGTCCGGCAAGCCTGGCAGATTTTCGATGAATAGATCGTGGGTACCGGCTTTGGGGCCGCTCAGCCAGTAACGACTGATGCGATAGGCGCCTGTTTCGTTGACCAATACAAAGGCATCGTCCGGTCCCAAGGTCACGCCGTTGGCGAATTCCAGCTTATCCAGCAGGACGGCGGTCTTTCCGGTCTGGAAGTCATAACGCAGCAAACGACCATCGCCGCCGTGCTCAATGATCGCGTCGCCGTCGCTGCCGTAGCCAAATCGGCTGGAGGCATCACTGAAATAGGCGTAGTGCCCGGACTTGTCGATGGCTACGTCGTCGGTAAAACCGAAGGGCACGTCGTTGGCCGCCGTGGTCAATGGAATCAATCGGCCCTGGGCATCCAGTGACAGCAAGCCCTTGACCCCGTCGGCAATCACCAGCAGACCGTTGGGATGACGGGCCAGGCCCAAGGGTCTGCCGCCCGTATCGGCCAGAACCTGGGTGACCTTGCCGTCGAGGCTGGTCCGGATTAATCGACCGTCATGCAAACCCGTGATGAGGACGTTTTCCTCCAGCAGCAACGCTTCCGGTCCATCGATATCCGCGGCGCCGACGCGCTCCACGCCTTTGAGGCGCTGATTGTCGGCGTAGATTGCGCTGGTGAGGGAGGGCGCTGGTGGCGGTGTCCAGGCCACCGGCTGAACCTTGGTCGGCATCAGCAGCAGGAAGGCGCCGATCGCAACGAACACCAGCAACACCACATGGCGAAACTTCACGGTTTGACTCACGCGCAGGCTCCTGTCGGGACCCGTTGTTTTTGCGCCATTTTACGCAACGCCAACATCGACGCTGTCGACTCACGATCAATGCGCCGCTTGAGCAGCAGTCGATTGGCAATGCGCATCGCCAGGCCGCTGAACTGATACTCCAGCGTGCGGACGAAGCGTGTGTCGTCACCCAAGGCCTCGCACTCGTAAGTCACCACTAAAGACAACCCGTGATCGCCATGGGCCCAGGCACGCCAGCGGCGTCCTGGCAGGTATTCGTTAACCTCCCAGCGCAAGTGTCCCTCACGGCCGCCCGCCTTGATGTCTTCCTCAAACCGCCCCCCGGCATGCAGCGGACCGCTCTGGCCATCGACCTTGAGGGACGAGGGATGCCACTCCGGCCAACGGGTCACGGTGCTGGCATAGGCGAGCACGTCAATCGGGTCTCCAGCAATGTCGATCTGATGCTGCATGCGAGTCATGGTCGTTCTCGTCGGGTGCAGGTCCGTGGGCTCCGGCTCCCAATAGAGGGTGCCGAACAGGTAGTCCATCAGCGGAAAAACGATATTGAAATTGCGATCTTGCATCAGCTCACGACGGTGATGGAGTTCATGCAGGCGGCGCATCTGGCGGATCCACGGCAACCGTGTGACGGGGTTCTCGGGTGGCAAGTGCTCGCAAGCATGGAACACTTCATAGGTCAGGTAACCGAGGACCAGACAGCCGCCGAACAACCCGGCGACGTTGGCATCGAACGGCTCAAGCAGCCACCAGAGGGGCAAGGTGATGACGACCGTGTGCAAAACGATCAGCCAGGCCGGAAACAAAATCACCCGCCAGTCCCGGGCACTGTCGTAGGTCATGTGGCCAGGGGCGAAAAAGCTGTGATGGTCGCCGGCATGGCGGGCATAGAACATTCGCGCGAAGCTCTTTTTGTGATGCCCCAAGTGCCGATGGACCCTGTACACGCCGAAGTTGAAAAGCAACAACGTCAACGGCACCGCCAGCCATTCCAGTGGCTGAACCTGGTGCACGGTGCTCCAGAATCCGCCGATGGCCAGCACCCCGAACAGCAGCACAAAAGCGCCGTGCAACCATGGGTTGTAGAGCGGATGAATAGCAGCGCGGTAGCGGGCGCGGAATGCTTCGGTGGTCTGCCTCACTGCAATCACCTGTAGTTATTGTTATCTCCAGCAGATTAGACGATCCCGGCGTTTCAGGCGGGCCGAACCATGAGGTCACACATGCCATGATCCGGTGCAAACCGGATTCAGGTCAGCGGGTTCCAGCGTTGCGACCAGTCATCGTCGGATTTGATCACTTCGCGCAGCAGGTCGAAGGCTTGTTGCAGGGTCGCCGAGTCGCGGTCGCGGGAGTAAACCAGATAGGTCGGATAGCTGAACTCCGGGGCTTTGGGCACTTGCTCCAGCACACCGCTTTGCAGATAACTCTGGACCACCCGGGTGCGGAAGTAGCCGCTTCCGCCGTTTTCCAGAATGTACTGCAAGCCCAGTGGGCCGAGGTTGAAGCTCAACGCGGCTTTGGCTTTTTCCGGCAGGGCAGCATCGTGTTGACGGCGGAAGTCCGGGCCCCAGTCGATGTACACGTAGGGGTCGGGTTTTGCGGTCAGGCGGATGAGGACCAGTTTCTCTTCCAGCACCTGTTCGACCTGCAGACGTGGCCAATACTCGGGCTGGTAAACCAGCGCCGCATCCAGCACCCCCAGTTCCAGTTGGCGCAGCAGGTTTTCACCGTCACGAATTTCCATGCGCAGGGCGTGGCTGGGGATCTTCTCGCGCAGCGCTCCGGCCCAGCTGAGCATTAGCGGGTTGCACAGACTGACCTCGCCACCGATGTGCAACACGTCGCGGTAACCCTCGGGTAACGGCAAGTCCCGTCGCGCCGCTTCCCAGGTTTCGACCAGTTGATTGGCGTAGACCACGAAGGCTTCACCGTTAGGTGTCAGGCGCGCACCGGCGCGGTTACGCACGAACAACGTACTTCCTAGCTGGCTTTCGAGTTTCTGTACCCGCGCCGTGATAGCGGTCTGGGTAACGTGGAGTTTTTCGGCGGCTGCGGCAAGGCTGCCGTGGCGGACGATTTCCAGAAAGGTGCGGGCGAGATCGATGTCCATGGGGCGGCCGGTATTGGGAGTGAACACATTGTAAGAGCACTCCCCACCTGTGGCGAGGTGTCACAGGTTTCACATTGCTGTAGGGGCGTGGGCACTACACTGCAACCGTATCTCGCCCAACGGACTCACCATGACAGCCAAACCCGCTGCGAACATCCAAGGCACAGTCGAAGGCCAGCGTCTGGCCGGCAGCGAGGCCGATGCCTGGCGCGAATGGGGGCCCTATCTGAGCGAGCGCCAATGGGGCACGGTGCGCGAGGACTACAGTGCCGATGGCGATGCCTGGCGCTATTTTCCCCATGACCATGCCCGCAGTCGGGCCTATCGCTGGGGCGAGGACGGGCTGGCGGGGTTTTCCGACAAGGCTCAGCACTGGTGTCTGGGATTGGGGGTATGGAACGAGCGCGATCCGATTCTCAAGGAACGACTTTTTGGCCTGAACAATGCCGAGGGCAATCACGGCGAAGACGTCAAAGAACTGTATTTCTACGTCGACGGCGTGCCGAGCCATGCCTACATGCGCATGCTCTACAAATACCCTCAGGCCGAATTTCCCTACGCTGACCTGATCGCCGAAAACGCCCGCCGTGGTCTGGCGGATACCGAGTACGAAATCCTCGACACCGGCGTGTTTGAGGACAACCGATACTTCGACGTGACGGTGGAATACGCCAACCACGCGACGGACGACATCTTTATGCGCGTCACGGTGTGCAACCGCGCCGATCAGCCAGCGCGTTTGCACGTAGTGCCTCAGCTCTGGGCGCGCAACACCTGGAGCTGGGTGGCCGATGCGCAGAAACCGAGCCTGACGCTGGACGGCGATCAGGTTCTGGCCCGGCACCCGCAACTGCCTGACCGGCAGGCCAATGCCTGGGGGGAGGAGGACTGCGAATGGCTGTTCTGCGAAAACCAGAGCAACTTCCCCAGGCTCGAGGGTGTGGCGGCGAGCGGGCCGTTCAAGGACGGGATCAACGATTTTCTGGTCGATGGCATCGACGACGCGATCCGCCGTGACACGGGAACGCGGGTGGCGGCGCATTTCGTATTGGCCTTCGAGGGGGGTCAGAGTCGCAGCGTTTATCTGCGCTTCGCCCCATCAGGTGCCACTCGGGTGAATGCCAAGGCGCTGTTCGATCGTCGGCGCGCCGAGGCCGACGCGTTTTACGCAGCACTGCAAGTCGGGATCAACGACCCGGATGCACGCAACGTTCAACGCCAGGCCCTGGCTGGATTGCTGTGGTCCAAGCAACTGTATTACTTCGATGTCAATCAGTGGCTCGACGGTGATCCGGTGCAACCTGCGCCTGCGCCCGGGCGCTCACACATTCGCAACACCCATTGGCGGCACCTGTCGAATTTCGACATCGTCTCCATGCCGGACACCTGGGAATATCCGTGGTACGCCTCCTGGGACCTGGGCTTTCAGGCCGTAGCCTTCGCGCTGATCGATCCGGGGTTCGCCAAGCATCAGTTGTTGCTGCTGGTCAAAGACCGCTTCATGCACCCCAACGGTCAGTTGCCGGCCTATGAATGGCGTTTCGATGACGCCAACCCACCGGTCCACGCGTGGGCCTGCTGGCGGGTATATCAGCAGGACAAAACGCTGACCGGGGTAGGGGACATGGATTTCCTCGAACGGATTTTCCATAAGCTGCTGCTGAATTTTTCCTGGTGGGTGAACCGCAAGGACACCGAGGGTCGCAACTTGTTTCAGGGTGGTTTCCTCGGGCTGGACAACATCGCTCTGTTCGACCGCTCGGCGATATTGCCACCCGGCTACCAACTCGATCAGGCCGATGGCACGGCGTGGGTCGCCGCTTATGCGCTGGACCTGATGCGCATCGCCCTGGAACTGGCCAAACGCAACAATGTGTACGTCGACATCGCGGTGAAATTCTTCGAGCATTTTCTCTACATTGCCGGGGCCATTAATCGTGTCGATTCTGACGCCGAAGGTCTGTGGGACGAACAGGACCACTTTTTCTACGACGTGCTGCACCGACCGGACGGCGTCAATGAACCGCTGCGCCTGCGCTCTATCGTCGGTCTGATGCCGCTGTTCGCCGTGCAGGTGTTGGAGCAGCACGAACACGAGGGTTTGCCTGGATTGCGCGAACGCCTGTTGGGTTTTATGCGCCATCGACCGGATCTGGCCAGCCTGGTCTCGCGCTGGACCGAGCCGGGTGAAGGCAACCGGATGCTGCTGGCACTGTTGCGCGGCGAACGCACCAAGGACTTGCTCAAACGCATGCTCGACGAGGGCGAGTTTCTCTCTGAGTTTGGCATTCGTTCGTTGTCCAAAGCGTTCGCTGAACGGCCCTTTGGCGCGCAGATCAATGGTGATCGACTCTGTGCCCGTTACGAACCTGCGGAATCGGGTTCGCGGCTGTACGGCGGCAATTCCAACTGGCGTGGGCCGGTGTGGATGCCGATCAACTACCTGCTGATCGAATCCTTGCGCGAGTTTCACCGTTACTACGATCAGAACTTCTCGGTGGAATACCCCACGGGGTCAGGTTTCATGGCCTCGCTTGAGGAGGTTGCCGATAGCCTGAGCCAGCGTTTGACCCGGTTGTTTTTGCGCGATGAAGAGGGCAGTCGACCGTCCATGGCGGCGTATCCGCAATTGCAGACTGACCCCGCCAGCCGCGACCTGGTGTTGTTCCATGAATATTTTCACGCTGAGACTGGGCGTGGTCTGGGGGCCAGTCATCAGACCGGGTGGAGTGCGTTGGTGGCGCTGTTATTACAACCTTGACTTCCCACCCGACGCAAAAACCCTTTGGGAGCGAGCAGGCTCGCTCTCACATTAAATTGTCAGTGCTGGCGAGATCATCGTTCAAAACGCAAAACACGAACAACCAAACGCTCCCCAGAAACCGGCGAAATCGCTGACCGGCGCCGAGGACAGCCGCGCCCGTTCATGGCGATGGGCATGCACCGCGCAAGCTCCGACACATTGATGAACCTGTGCCGTCAGCGGCGCCAAGGGTTTCCAATGACCTGGTACTTTGGCCACTGGCGACCATTCAGGCACTACCGGGATGGGAGGCGGCCCGAGTTTTTCAAACTCGACGCTGCCGTAGACGATCTTGCCGTCAACGATGGTCAGGACCGATTCGATCCATTTGACCGCTTCATCTTCGATGTGGAAATAGTCCGCCGACAACGCAATCAAATCGGCCAGTTGCCCAACCTTGATCTGGCCTTTTTTGCCTTGTTCGGAGGAAAACCAGGCGCTGCCGTGGGTGAAGAGTTCCAGCGCGGTATCGCGGCTCAAGCCTTGCGGGTACAGCGCCAGACCCCCGACGGTGCGACCGCTGATCAGCCAGTACAGCGAAGTCCAGGGGTTGTAGCTGGACACGCGCGTGGCATCGGTGCCGGCGCCGACAGGAATGCCTTCGGCCAGCATACGAGCGATGGGCGGCGTGGCTTCGGCAGCCTTCGCGCCGTAACGGTCAACGAAGTATTCGCCCTGGAATGCCATGCGGTCCTGGATCGCGATGCCGCCACCCAAAGCTTTGACCCGTTCAATGTTCTGCGCGGTGATGGTTTCGGCGTGGTCGAAGAACCATGGCAAACCGTCGAACGGAATGTCGCGATTAACCTTCTCGAACACGTCGAGCATGCGGCTGATGGATTCGTTGTACGTGGCATGCAAACGGAACGGCCAGCGCTGTTCCACCAGATGGCGGACCACCGGTTCCAGCTCCTGCTCCATGGTTTGCGGCAGGTCGGGGCGGGGTTCCAGGAAATCCTCGAAATCGGCCGCCGAGAACACCAGCATTTCCCCGGCACCGTTATGCCGTAGAAAATCGTCGCCCTGACCGTAGTGGGAGGTGCTGGTCCGGTTTTTGAAGTCAGTCAGCTCTTCCTTGGGTTTCTGGGTGAACAGGTTGTAGGCAATGCGCACCGTCAGTTGTTGGTCTTTGGCCAGTTGCTGGATGACTTGATAGTCGTCTGGATAGTTCTGATACCCGCCGCCTGCATCGATGGCGCTGGTGACACCCAGGCGATTGAGTTCACGCATGAATTGGCGGGTGGAGTTGACCTGGTATTCCAGTGGCAGTTTTGGTCCCTTGGCCAGGGTCGAGTAGAGAATCATCGCATTGGGGCGGGCGATCAGCATGCCCGTCGGGTCGCCATTGGCATCGCGTTGGATTTCGCCACCCGGCGGATTTGGGGTGTCGCGGGTATAGCCGACCACTTTCAACGCCGCGCGATTGAGCAGGGCACGGTCGTAGAGGTGCAGGACGAATACCGGGGTGTCTGGCGCGGCCTTGTTCAATTCATCAATGGTCGGCAGGCGTTTTTCGGCGAACTGGAACTCGTTCCAGCCCCCGACCACTCGCACCCACTGCGGCGTGGGTGTGCGGTCCGCCTGATCCTTGAGCATGCGCAGTGCGTCGACCAATGAAGGGACGCCCTCCCAGCGCAGTTCGAGGTTGTAGTTGAGTCCACCACGGATCAGGTGCAGGTGCGAGTCGTTGAGGCCGGGAATCACCGTGCGACCGTGCAGGTCGATAATGTGTGTGCCGGGACCTTGCAGGGCCATGGCCTGGGCATCGCTGCCGACTACCACGAAGCGTCCGTCTTTGATCGCAACGGCGCTGGCCTGAGGTTTTTTGCGGTCGACGGTGTGCAGGCGTCCGTTGTACAGGATGAGGTCGGCGGGGGCGTCGGGCATGGTTTTACTCCCTGCGATTAGCGGGCTGATCCAGGCACCGACGGCGCCTGCAGAAAGGCCTTGCAGTACGCGGCGGCGGTTAAATCCGTCGTGGTCGTCAGGTGGGCTCATGGGCAGTGCTCCGCGCAAAGGCTCTTCATAAAAAAAGCGAGGGCAAACAGCCGATGTCTGACGCATGCGACCAGAAGGAATATAGACGGCAAATCCGCCGGTAGCCGTTTTCCAATGGCGAAAACGACGAATCCCGCCACGAGGGGCGGGATTCGTTTGCAGCCAGGCGTGCTCCCGAAGGTCGGGAACGGTGCGTTTAGGCCGGGAACAGCTCGGACAGTTTCATCGCCAGCATCATGTCGCCTTCAGCGCGCAGTTTGCCGCCCATGAACGCTTGCATGCCGTCGGTTTCGCCGCTGACGATGCCTTCCAGGGTTTCGCCGTCCATGACCAGCGTCACCTGGGCGTCCGGGTTTTCGCCTTCCTGGAGCTCGCAGGTGCTGTCTTTGACGATCAGCGAGAAGTTCTTGGTGTCGTCGATGCGGAAACCAAATACCAGGTCCAGACCGGCAGCAGCCGCTGGGTTGAACTTGGCTTTCATTGCTTGTACGGCATCAGCTACGGAGGTCATGGTTCGATCCTTTCTTGGGTAATTAGAGCGGGGTGAATACAGCCAGGGTCACAATAGTCCGGACTCAGCGAAACGTGATGAGTTCGGGGGTCTTCAACAGCTGCAGGTGCGCATGACTGTTGAAAGAAGACAGAGCCACCTCGCGACCGCGAAACTTCAGCAGATTGAGCGAGGTGTTGACGATTTGCCAGTTCAGTTCAAACGCCTGCCTGGCAGGCATTTGCGTAATGAGGTGGAGCAGGGCCGTGATCGTGCCGCCGGAGGTGAACACGGCGATTTTCTGGGTGTTGTCGGCGCTTTCGAGGATTCGCTGCAGACCGGCCTGCACCCGTTCGACAAAACCCAGCCAGCTTTCCAGGCCCGGTGTGTCATAGGTGCCGGCGAGCCAGCGTTCGATAATCAGGGCGAAGATTCGCTGGAATTCGCCGCGGTTTTGCGCGGCATTGCGCAGGATGTGCAGCGCTTCGGGTTCGTCCGGTAGCAGGGCGGGCAGCAGCGCGCGGATCACCGCGTCGGCGTCGAATTCATTAAAAGCGCAATCGATTTCCAGGACGGGAACCGGCAGGCCTGCCGCGGCGAACTGTTCCAGTGCACTGTTGGCCGTGTGTTGCTGGCGGCGCAGATCGCCCGAGAGGCAGCGATCGAAGCTGATGCCCAGCTCGGCGAGGTGCTGGCCGAGGACTTCTGCCTGGCGAATACCGGTCGGTGACAGGACGTCATAGTCGTCTGCACCAAAGGAGGCCTGGCCATGTCGAATCAAATAGATACTGCCCACGTCCGCGTCATCCCCGTACGTTGAAGGTTCGGCGAGGTTATGAGGATGAGGGTGAGCTGTCAATGAAAAAACATACGCTTGTTTGAAATGCCCTTTACAGGGCTGTTGCCTGAGGTTTCACGGCTGGCCGCCGCGGCGGTGCATGGGTATGCTGCAGGTATCCCGCGCGCGTTTTGCAGCGCATCGTATGAGAGGAGTCCCTGTGGAGTTTTTTGCCAGCTCCGACCAATGAGGCCACACCCCAAGTACCATAAGGGATTGGCCTGTTATGACCGCACCGACAATCTCTCAACCTGTTAGAAAACTGTTAGACCTCGCCTGTCCCTATCTGTATAGGCGTCAGGGTCGTGGACCTCATAGCGGTTTATAGCCATCAAGTATCAGGCACTACACGTTAGAAAAAGCTCCAGATTCCTGGGTAGTACCAGCGAACAGAGCTGTTCGATAGCACTGATTTGCTCCGGGGTCAGTCGGTAATCGTAAACACAATCACCATCCGTTGCCCAGCCCATAATTGGCTTAAGATCCGCGACAGAAACCGGAAGCTCCTTTTCGAAGGATGCGAAGTCCTCGCCTTCAGGAACTCCCATAATTGTATGCTTCATGGCTCTACCTTCCTTGTTGGGTCTGCTGGTTTATTCTGAGCGCCTGTTTCGTGGTCGAACTCGCCGAGGTGCTTGCCGCGTTTATTGTATTTCTCAACGGCACCATGCTGAAAATCCCACTCGTAGATTGTGCCGTCTCTGCTTTTCCAACGTGGACGTAAGCCGCCTCCACCTTGAACTGAAGTTTTCGATTTGGCCCATTTGGCATCTGGAAACGCTGGCAAGAAGCCAGGTTTTGGATGATATCCAGATCCTGGCACGCTCAGTGAAATATAAATCGGCTGAATAGCTGAGTTGGGAAACCAGATGATTGCGTCTTGGTAATCTGGCGGATGCTCCGGGTTGACCAATATCTTATCGGCCTGTTCGGTCGGCGGTAACCGGCCAGCAAACACACCTTTCTGACCCCACCGCCAAAGGCGATGGTGTCCACCTATTTAAGTGGACACCACTTCTAGCCTTTTAAGAGGGTCTTNGGCGTACTGAAGAGCGGTGCTGATACCACGATCACTGCCGGTCGCGACGTCAACCTCACATCAGCCGAACAGATCGTCAGCGGCGAGCGCGGTCAGCATCGCGATCAGACCATTACCCAATATGGCTCAGACGTGGATGTGGGGCAGGACCTGAAGGTCAATGCCGGAGGGGATATCACCGTCATTGCCGGCCAGATCGACGCCAAACGCGATGTGAGCATGAGCGCTGTTGGCGACCTGACATTGGCTTCGGCGGCGGATGAGCAGCATTCGTATAGCAAGAGTAAGAAGGTTACGAGCCAGGAGGATCATGTCAGTCAGGTGTCTAGCTCGGTCAATGCGGGGGGCAGTATTGCCCTGAATGCAGGCAAGGATTTGACGCTGATCTCAAGCAAGGTCACCGCCGGGGATGAGGCCTACCTGGTGGCGGGTGACAAGCTCGAACTGCTGGCGGCGCAAGACAGCGACTACTTGCTGTATGACATGAAGAAAAAGGGCGGCTTCGGCAGCAAGAAGACCCAGCGAGATGAAGTGACCGATGTGAAATACATCGGCAGCCAGATCAAAACCGGGGGCAACCTGACCCTGGTCAGCGGCGGTGATCAGCGTTACCAAGGCGCCAAGCTCAACAGCGGCGGTGAGCTGACCCTCGATAGCGGCGGCGGCATCATCTTCGAGGCGGTCAAGGATCTGCACCAGGAGAGCCACGAGAAAAGCAGCAGTAATCTGGCTTGGCAATCGGCCAAGGGTAAGGGTAATACCGACGAGACCCTGAAACAGAGTGAGCTGATTGCAAACGGTCAAACCGTCATCAATGCGGTCAACGGCCTGCACATCGATATCAAACAGATCGACCAAAACACGGTTTCTCAAACCATTGATGCGATGGTGCAGGCCGACCCGAGCCTGACCTGGTTGAAGGACGCCGAATCGCATGGAGATGTGGATTGGCGGAAGGTGCAGGAGGTGCATGACTCCTTCAAGTATGACACCTCCGGGCTAGGCCCAGCAGCGCAACTGGTTATTGCGATCATCGTGACCTATCTGACTTGGGGGGCGGGCAGCTCGTTGGTGGGGGTTGCCGCGAATAGCGCCGGCGGCATTGCCGCCAACTCGGTCGCCGCAGCAGTGGCTACCAAGACGGCTACCAGCACGATCAACAATCGTGGCAATTTGAGTGCTGTTGCCAAGGATGTCACTTCCAGCGATAGCCTCAAAAATTATGTGATCGCCGGTGTGAGTGGCGGTATCGGCAGTGCCAGTATCGGCCTGCAATTGGCGGTCAACTCCGCTCTCAAAACCGTTCTTCAGGGGGGCAAGTTCAAGGATAACTTGGCCGAGGCGGCAGTCATGATGGCCGCAAACGTGCTCAGTGGCTACCTCTACGAAAACGTCGGCAATGCGTTGAATGGCAGTGGTTTAGCAACCAAGGTCGCGGTACATGCCATTGTCGGTGGGCTGATCGGTGAAGCCGCAGGGGGCGACTTCCGCACTGCAGCGTTGGCGGCGGGCGCCAATGAGGCGTTGCTTGAAACGTTCGGTAGCGAGATCTTTCCAGGAGATGCTCATAAGCGTTTGCTCACGATGACTTCGCAGTTGGTAGGGGTGACTGTGGCGGCAGCGGCAGGAGGAAGTGCCAAAGAACAGGAGAAAGCTGGTTGGGTGACGCAACAGGCTACGGCTTACAACTATTTGCAGCACGAAGAGGTTGATGCCCTTGCCAAGGAACTAGTGGGTTGCCGTACCAATTCGGATCCAGTTGCGTGTCGTGGTCAGGTGCAGGATAAATACCAAGACTTGAACGATAGCAAAACCGGTACGGGACTGTATGGCTGCAAGGGCGAGGGGGAAAAGGCGTGTAGCGGTCAATACACTGATGCCAAAGGCGGCTCTGCTAAACTCGACTCGCTGCTTGATTCTTTCGCGTTGTATGATGCAGAGAAAGACGTTTTCGAGCACTTTCAGAAAATCAACCACGACGATGAACGCGTAGCTGACCATGCTTGGCTACAGTCATTCTGGGGCGAGTCTGGGGTTGCGGATGGAGTCCTTAGTGGAGGGGCGGCCGCGCTTGCAGCGGCGGAGAGGGCGGCAGCTGCAAAAGCTGCGGGTGCAAAAGGCGCAGGCACTGCGCTGGAAACAACCAATCCCATTGCTGTGAGTGGTAGTCGGGCAATCGACAAGGCGCAGAGTTACGAAAGTGGTGTGCGTGGGATGTATGGGGATACTCCATTTGCTGAACGTCAATACACGGCGCTTGTCGATGGGCAACGTGTCAACGGTGTCGCTGATGAAGTGGCAGTGATCGGCGGGAAACCCACAGCTATTGAAGCCAAATTTGTCGATGACTGGGCTAGTTCTATTCGGAACCCAGAAAGCCCGGTTGGCTCGAAGCCATGGTCAGTAGCTGAACAGACGAAAATGGTAGATCAGGCGAAGAAATACTCCTCTGGTTTCGATGGCGGTGCTATTTATCATACGAACAGCCCAGAACTAGCTAGTTACTATTCGAAGGTGTTTACCGATGCGGGCGTCACAAACTTTAAGTTTGTAATTACCCCGGCAACAAAGTGAGGTGTGAAATGAGTAGTGATCGGGAGACGTTAGAAAAAATTCTGGGTGGAAAAATCGAGCAGTCGAACTCTCGAAATGTACCTGGTGTTACGGTTGTGGATGGGCAGCAAGTTGTTTATTTTTCGGACGATGGGAAAAACAAATTCCGAAAACAATTTAATAACATTACGTGCTTTTCTGAGCCTCCGAATGCTGTTCGTGGAGGGGTAAATGATCGCGGGTGCAAAGTCACCCCGCCCTCGGGGCCTCTTTTTTACGCGATTTCCTATCATGGTGATCTTGACGGTTGGAGAAAAGATATTGAGGCAGGGGCAATTGGCCTTGGTCTGTTACTCGCCCAAATCAAAGGTGATCAATTGGTTATTTCCGATGGCCGCTCGATCCCTCTGTCAGATTGCAAAATAGAGTTTTCTTGATCATTACTAATCCTCAACACCGGCCTTGCGCCGGTGTTGTTTTATCTGCGTTAGCCTTTCTTCTTAACTGCTCGAGGGTGTAATTAGTTTTGTGTAAACGGTCATTTGGCAGGAGACTGCCTACCCCAAGGAAATCCGATGACCGAGCCAAAACCCAAGCGCGCCAAACGAGTCAAGCCTGATCCTGAACTGGTTAAACTGGCCGACAGTCTGTTGGCCAACTACAAAAAGCCCGAAGATCTCATCGGCGAAAATGGCCTGCTCAAACAGCTCACCAAGATGCTGGTTGAGCGGGCCCTTGAAGCCGAAATGACCGAACACCTGGGGCATGATAAAAGTGCAGCGATCACCAACATCGCCGCCAATGCGCGCAACGGCCATAGCGGTAAAACCCTAAAAGGCGACTTCGGCGAACTGCCGCTCGACATCCCACGCGACCGCCAGGCGTCCTTCGAGCCACAGTTGGTGGCCAAGCATCAAACCCGCTGGACGGGCTTCGATGACAAAGTCATCTCTCTCTACGCTCGCGGTTTGAGTGTCAGAGAAGTTCAGGCTCACTTGCAGGAAATGTACGGCACAGAGGTCTCTCCTAGCCTCATCTCGGCGATTACCGACGCGGTGAGTGACGAGGTCAAGCTCTGGCAGGCCCGACCGCTGGACGCGCTTTACCCGATCCTCTATCTGGACTGCATTCACGTCAAAGTGCGCGATGCCGGCGCCGTGCGCAACAAGGCGGTTTACCTGGCCATCGGCGTCAACATGGCCGGTCACAAGGAAGTGCTGGGCTTGTGGATCGCTCAAACCGAAGGTGCAAAATTCTGGCTGCAAGTGGTCACAGAACTGAAGAATCGTGGCGTGCAAGACATCTTCATCGCCTGCGTAGACGGCCTCAAAGGCTTCCCAGAGGCGATTGAAACGGTTTACCCAAAAGCCGTCGTTCAGCTGTGCATCGTGCACATGATGCGCAACAGTTTGAACTTCGTATCGTGGAAACGGCAGAGGGAAGTGGCGGCTGACCTCAAGCTGATTTACACCTCGTCCACCGCCGAACTGGCTGAACAACGGCTCTGCGAATTTGAAGTCAAATGGGACGCCGAGTACCAATCGATTAGCCTGTCATGGCGACGAAACTGGGCTCGGGTGATCCCGTTTTTTGACTATCCCGCCGAAATTCGCAAGGTAATTTACACCACCAACGCCATCGAATCGATCAAGTGGCTGACCAAAACTAACCGCATCCTGTACAACCCGGCTTCTGATCTTGATTTACCGAGGATGGAACAGCGATTGCCAAAGCACATCCTCAGCGGCGACGAAGCCGAACGCATCCTCAATGTGCCTGACACCCAAACCTCGACCGGCATCCGCGACAGGGCGATGCTGGAAACCCTCTACAGCACCGGCATGCGCCGCATGGAGTTGATTGGCCTGAGCTGGAGCGCTATCGACTATGAGCGTGGCACGGTGATGATTCGCCAGGGCAAGGGCAAAAAAGACCGGATGATTCCCATTGGCGAGCGGGCCTTGGCGTGGATCACCAAATACCGCGACGACGTGCGGCCCCATTTTGTCTTGGGTCAGGACGATGGCATCTTGTTTCTGACCCAGCAGGGCGAAGGATTTAGCCCCAATCGACTGACGCAATTGGTGCGCGAACACATCGAAAAAGCCAACATCGGCAAGCGTGGCAGTTGCCACTTATTCCGCCACACCATGGCCACGTTAATGCTGGAGAACGGCGCCGATATTCGTTTCATCCAGGCCATGCTCGGGCATGTCAGCCTGAACACCACGCAGATTTACACCCAGGTCAGCATCCGGGCGCTCAAGGAAATTCACACCGCGACCCATCCGGCACGCTTGCAACGGCAACATTCGGCCAGTGAAATCATGGATGAATCCATCCTCGACGACCCCGCTACGGCTCTGTTAACCGCCCTGGACGCCGAAGCGGATGAAGAAAGCGAGTTGGCCTGACAACTTGCCTGCAAAGGCCTGACAAACGCCCTACAGATACCCGTCGGCCTGACAAATCCCCTGCAAACTCCCCGCAAAGTCCCTACTAATACCTGACATCCCCGCAGGCCGCGAAGCGGCCTCAAGCAACGGCGAAAAATACAGGCACGCTATGGATGTATACATCCGGTGCCAAAGGGGGAGCCCTTTGAATCCCGAAAAGCCGCCTCTACGAGTCGAGTGATAAATCTGAGTGAACCGTCGGACAGGAAATGTTTTGTGGCCACCGCCTGCACGCTGTCGGTGGCCGCAAAACCCTAATCAGGGCTGCGCCCCGATACCCCGTTGGATTGCACCTCTCAGAAATGCGCGCTTTCTCGATTAGTGCAACTTAAAGCAAATTAACGCCAATCAAAGCAACTTAGAGCAACTCAATGCAATTTCCCTCGGGCGTAGAGGCTGCAGGCTTTTTGGAGAGGCACGTTACCGACTGTTTACAAATGAGCTGCGCCATTCGTAACCAATCGACCGTACCAAAGGGGAACCCCCTTTGAACCCCAAAGCCTAACGCGCTGCGCTTGTTGGCCCCTGGCCGTCCGATGGCTTCGCCACCGAACCGCCAGGGGCTTTTTGTTGTCGGCTGATTTAGGTCGTTCAGGGGTAACCGGCCAGCAAACACACCTTTCTGACCCCACCGCCAAAGGCGATGGTGTCCACCTATTTAAGTGGACACCACTTCTAGCCTTTTAAGAGGGTCTTTCATGCAGCCACAACGCCGTTCCTATTCCAGGTCGTTCAAGGCCCAAGTCATTCAAGAGTGCGCCCAACCTGGGGCCTCGATTGCCAACGTTGCGCTGAGCCACAGCCTCAACGCGAACCTCGTCCACAAGTGGATTCGGCTGCAAACGCAGAAAGGCATGGCGCTGCACCCCGCTTTTGTTTCACTGCCCATGCCACTCGCCAGCACTGAGTCGCAATCGGCATCATCGACTATCAGCGTTGAGATCCAGCATCCGCGCGGCACCGTTAAAGTGAACTGGCCAACTGAAAGTGCTGCTGCCTGTGCAACCTTTCTTC